>JAFGRZ010000305.1 GCA_016934895.1 Candidatus Aminicenantota bacterium | reverse complement strand
TCATGGAGGCGAGATAATCCCGGTCTTTCCGGACGACAAAAACGCCGTCTTTGTCGATGCCCTGGACAGGCGGCAAGATGGGACTGGATCCGACGGCCAGGACCAGTTTTTCATAGGCGATCTCTTCCCCGCTCGCCAATTTCAGGACCTTGCCGTCCCGGCCCGTCACTTCGTCAACGATCAGGTCCGTTCCGCTGTTCTTGATTAATTCATCCGGCAGGATATTCTGGTCAACGGTCTGAAGGGATCGCATGATGTAGGGAATGCCGCAGGGAATCATGGCGATCCTCTCCTTTCGGACAAGGGCGATGGTCTTGTCCGGGTACGTATTCCTGGCCGAGATGACGCAGGTCACCCCCGCCGGTCCGCCGCCGATAACAACAACATCATATTTTTTCATGTGGGCTCCTTTCATCCGGTAAAAATCATTGATTCTTTCGATAATAGTCCAGGACATCCTGAAGGTGACGGGAAAGCCTCCCGATGTCCTCCCTGGGCATTCCCGCGTAACCGAAGCGCAGACATCCGGGCGCGCCGAAAACGGACGCGGGGATGGCGCTGAATTTTTCGAGTTCCATGGCTTTATCGACAAAGGCTTTGTCGTCCACCTTGATCCACTCCGGCAACCGGGCCAGAACGCTGATCGCCCCCGAAGGGAAATCCTCGTCTCTTCCGGCCAGCGAAAATCCTTTGTCCCTGAGGACGGAGATGATGAGGCGGCAGCGCTCTTCGAGCTCTTTTTTGACTTCGGTGATAATCCTGGGCGCCCGGCCGTTCTCGAAATCGCTCACCTCTTCCTTTAATATATCCACCAGCACCCGCTGGCCCAGAACATTCGGCGATGACGAGAAGGATCGGATCATTTTGGGCATCCAGGAGCCCGCGAAGGTTTCGTCGGCGGACAGAACGTAGCCCACCCTGGCCCCGGGGATGAGATATTCTTTCGAGGCCGAGCTGACCACGATCGTCCTCTCGGGCGCGAAGGCCAGCATCGACTGGGGATCGCCTTTGTAACGGATAAAATTGTAGACTTCGTCCGAAATGAGGACGAGATCGAGATCATCGGCCAGCCCGGCCAGCCCGGCCATCTCCTCATCGCTGAGGATGTCTCCCGAAGGGTTATTTGGAAAATTGATCAGAAGCGAGGTGATCTCTTTTTCTCTGATCAAGTTTTCCGCTTTTTTGAAGTCGATTTTATATTCCGCATCGAACAGCGGGACGACGACAGGATTTCCCCCCGCGTTCCTGATGATCCCCTTGTAATTGCTCCAAAACAAAGACATGAGGCCGACATTCCGCCCGAAGGCGACGAGGTGCATGACGATTGACAGCCCTTCAGTCGCGCCGGAGACGATGGCGACGTGTCTTTTATCGAGCCCGTGGGGAGGGAGCCCCGGCTTTCCTTTAAGGTTGTACGCATTTGTCCAGAAGCGGGCGACCAAATCTCTGAGCTCCTCCAGGCCGGCGGACGGACCGTAGAAAATTTCCTTCTCCGGGAAGATACCCACCACCTGCCCCTGGTCGCTGCGAATGAAATCCGGACGGGAAGCGGCGATCGTTTTCGCCCGGGCCGCGATGGCCGGAATAATGGGTTCCGAACTCACCGTCTGACGGATGCCTTCGGGCATCAACGACCAGACTTTTCTCAAAAGCGCGGATGGGAATTCCGGATGATCGTTCATTCGAGCCTCCTAAAACAGATCCGGTGATTACGGGAGCCGGATTTTCCTCCCGACTCCCATGAGGAGAAAATCATCCCCATATTCCTCGGAAAAAAGCGCTCTGGCCTCGTCTCCCGAGCAATGGGCGGGGCCGACGGTCTCGATCCCGGAATTCCGGAATGTGCGGATGATCTCGCTGATCTCCTTCTTTTCGAAACCAGCCAGATGAAAACCTCCCAGGGCCATATGGATATCTTTTTTGAACGTCTCCCTGACCCGGGCGATGATATGGGCGATCCTCGGATGAGCACAGCCGGTCATAAGGACGAGCCCCTTCTCCGTATCCAGCACCAAGGACTGCTCCTTGATCCAGCCTTCAATCACTCCGGAGGTATGCGCGCCCTCGCAGATTCCCCGGGATTCTTCCACGTCCACGACTCCGGCCCCCTTTTTGAGAATTTCCTCCTTGAACTCAGCGGAAAAAAAATGGGGCAGCCAGACCTCGATTTTCGGATTTCGGCCCAGAAGGTCATTCAAACCCCCGGTGTGATCCCGATGAGCATGAGAGAGGACAACCACGTCGATCCCGGGCGGCGGGATACCCATCTTCTCCATATTGGAGAGCAGGATTCGGCCGTCGGCTCCGCTGTCGAAAAGGATGGTTTTTTCCAGTCCTTCGACAAGGCAGGCAAAACCCCAATCCGTCCTGAGCTTCTCGTCATAGGGATTGTTATCATAGACGACGGACAATTGAATGGCCGGATGGTCTCTCATCGAAGCGGCTCCGCTCGGAGTGGCCGGCCAAATTCATGGGCGGGTAGACCGATATTCATCATCGTTTTTTTGTCGCAGCGAAAACGACAAATCCTCCTTTTCCGAACCCGGCCAGAGGTTCTTCTTCTGGGCCGATATGGGCGGGGGCTTGAAACAATGTCTGAAAGGCCTCTCGAAATTCCAGCCCGATGTCTTGGAAGATCATCAGGATTTGTTTCGGAGAAGGCGGATGGAAATTCTCTCTATGGGTTGATTCCCGGGCATAGTACTGCCCCCACGAACTGTCTCTGTCGATAAAGCCCAGAATCAAATCTCCTTTTCTCCTGATCGTCCTGACCGCTTCCCTTAGAAAGGGAACGATATGATCGACGAACTCGATTACGAAGACAATTTGGACGAAGTCAAAGGATTCATCTTTGAAAGGAAGGCTCTCGCCCAGGCCTTGGACGGCCAAGATCCCTCGCCTTCTGGAGAGCTTCAACATAGGGATCGCCGGGTCCAGGCCGAAGCGTACTCCGAGAGGGACGGCGAACCGGCCTGTGCCCACTCCGATCTCGAGCCCGGCTCCGGAGGGAATGACTTGCGCCAAAGCAGCCAGTTCCGACTGGTAGATCGCCGGATGTGTCTCGTACCATTCGTCGTATTCCTTCCAGCTTCTCTCGAAATGGTCGATGATGTCCTTATTCATTCTCAATAATCGCCTGCCGCGCGGGGACGGATGGAAAAACGCGGCCGTTCAGTCGGTCCGACGTTCAAAAATCAGCGATTTCAATGACTCTCCCGGTCCCCATAGAAACATAGTTCTCGCCGAACGCCTGCTTGAACATGGCGATCTGGGCATCGCCGGTGCAGTGGGTGGCGCCGCACTTTTCCACCTTCAGGGAGCGGAAGGCCGCGATGATCTCCCGCATTTCGGCCTCCGACGCCCCCCCCAAATGAAATCCGCCGAAAACAAGCCGGATCGGCTTGTCGACGACTTCCCGGGAGCGCTTGAGGATATTGACGATGCCCGGATGGGAGCAGCCGGTGACGACGATCAGGCCTTTGGCCGTATCGATGAGCAGGGACTGCTCCTTGATCCGGTCGCCCATCTCGCCGGTCAAATAGACATTCCGGCAGATTTCAGTAGGCTGACCTACGGTCTGAGCTTTAGCCTGGAAATTCTCAACGCTGCGTCTGAAGGACGAGGGAAAAGAAATCGGAAAGAAGACCGTGACCCCGGAGTTTCTCTCCAGGACGGCGGACAGGCCGCCGGTGTGATCGCCGTGGTCATGGCTGATGACGATCTGGCCCACCTTTTTCAGGTCGACTCCCAATGTATCGGCATTGTGCAGGAGTATCTGAGGCTGGGTTCCGGTGTCAAAGAGGATGGTTTTCTCCGTCCCTTCGATCAGGCAGGAGAATCCCCAGTCCGCCCTGGTTCCCTCCTTATGAAGATAATTGTCATAAAGGATGGTGAAGCGCAGAGTCCGATCTGAATGAAGTCCGTCTTGCGCTTGGCTCTCAAGCGCGGACGACGCACTCAAGATGAGAAGCGCCGCACAAGCGGCGGTGAATTTTGACCATGTCAACATACGATCCTCCTTCGAGATCTACGACTCGCGAAAGCCGGCGCTTTTTCTGCCTTCCTATTTTCTCCAGATGCCGGGACTTCCTCAAGGAGGCCTCAGCGCCAGCGGTACCAGGGGCAGTAATACCCTCTTCCCAGTCCGGGTCCCCAGCCGCGGCCGTACCCGGGGTCCATGCCTTGGCCCCACCCGGGCCGGTATCCTCTCATCCCCATGCCCCAGCTCGGACCAAAGCCTCGGCCCCAGCCCGGACCAAAGCCTCGGCCCCAGCCCGAACGCATTCCCCACCTTGGGTTGGCTCCCCAGCCCAGGCCCAAACCGAGTCCGCCGAACCGGTCGAAAGCGACTCTTTGTTCCTCATCCAGAATATTCCGCACTTCGTTCCAATGATCCTGGTAGGCCTTCTCCATTTCGAGTTCGATCTTATCCAGCTCCGCCAGGGCGGCGTCCATCTGCTTCTGGTCGGCCTTCTGACCGAACAACCTGTCCACATTCATTTGGGCTTTCTCCCATTCCAACCGGAGAGGCATGAGCCTTTCCTGGAAGGCCAGCCGCACCTCCTGGATCCTGGCCAGTTGTTCGTCGGCCAGGTTAACCCCCGGGTAACCCCACGACCCGGGCTGTCTCCATTGCGCCAGACCGGAGACGGCGGCGGCTGTAAAAAGCGCCAGGAACAGCCAAACGGTCCGGACGGTTCTTGGTTTCATGATGACCTCCTTCCTTATTGTGAATTCCGATATTTTTTTTTCCAGGGTGCGTTCTTCTGAGAGAGATAATCGGCCAACGCCCGGCGGAGCGCCTCCGCCGCCAACTGGGCGCAATGCACATCGGACTCGGGGAGTCCGCCCAAGATTTTGAGAATCTCGGCGGCGCTGACCGCTCCCAGGGCCTCGATGATCGACTTCCCTGAAGCCAGCTCGGTGGCCACGCTGCCGCAGACGATGGTGGTCCCGCAGCCATCCGTCTGGAAGCCGCACTCGGCGATTGTCTCGTCCTTCACCTTCACAAACATCTCCACCGTATCCCCGCAAACGCCCTGCACCCGGGCGCGGCCGTCGGGATTCTCGATGGATCTGAAATTTCGCGGGTTCTGCCAATGATCCATCACGGCGGGACCGTAGGTCTGCCGGATATCCTCCATGATTTGCTCTTGAAGCTGGCGGGTGAATTTCTCGATTTCGTCTTTGTCATCCATGTCCGTCATTCTCTTTACCCGGTCGATATCCCTATTTTGATCGAGATCCATGGCGATTTCAATCCCGGCGAGCCCCTTTTTCCTCAAGAAGCCGGGACACGACATCCCTGACCTGATCGATTTCGAATCCGTAGCGCCTCCGCAGCCGTCCCAGGGTTTCATTCGCCGGGGTTCGCTCCGGAAGGCCCATCCTCCTCAAGATCTCGCGCGCCGATATGCCCGTCGCGCGTTCGATATCACGAAGAGTGTGCTGACCCGTTATGAGGAAAGAGCCCACCCGGTTGTGGTGTTCTTCCTCATGCTGGCGCTCGTGTTCGTCGGCCGGAAGAGCGGCCTGGACGGCCGGCGCCGCCGGATTATCTGAAGGTTGAAGGTCATCTTGTCGGACCGCATTCTCGGCCGGGGGAGGCGTCTCCAAAAGCCGGCGGTCATCGCGAAGGGCCTCATTCTCGGCCGCAGACGGCGTCTCCCGCGGCTGAATCGGGATCGTCCGCTGGATCTCCCCGGCACCGACTCCATAGGACCGGAAGGTCTCGGAGTCTTTGGGAGTCCGC
>JAFGRZ010000304.1 GCA_016934895.1 Candidatus Aminicenantota bacterium | reverse complement strand
TCTCCGGGCGGGGTGCGCGCGGTTTCAAAACGGGGATTCTCTTGCCTTTCGCCCAGATAAGAGGCAGGCGCCGGATATGGCCCTCTTTTTGCCAGGCCTTCTGCAGAACGGCCAGGACGGCGGCGCCCTTCTCGGCCAACGTCCTGGACTTGAATAACCCGGACAGGCTTTTTTCCCCGGTTCCGGCGCCCTGCAGGTCCTTCAGCTTCAGCAGCAGTTCTCCCGTGGGAATGCCCACGGGACAAAAATCTTCGCATTTTCTGCAGTCGGCGCAGAATCCGAGCGTCTCGAAAGACTCTCCGAGCGAACGGGTCATGGCCGTCAGCAGCGTCCCGATCCCGCCGGGATAGACCGGGCCGCCAAAGACATGGCCTCCGACGGACTGGAACACCGGGCAGACCAGCATGCAGCCGCCGCATTTCAGGCAATAGAGGATCTCTTTGAAGTCCTCGCTCTCGGCCAGGGCTAGGCGCCCGCCGTCTAGGATGATGATATGGACTTCCTCGGGTCCATGGACCCCGACGACGTGTTCTTTCTCGATGTCGGTGGTCGAGCTCGGCCCGGTGATGAAAGATACGTAAGAGGTCAGTTTTTTGCCCGCCGAGGCGACGGTCAGCGTCTTGATCAATACCGTCGCCTCTTCCAGGGTTTCGACGAATTTCTCCGCCGTCACCACCGCGATATGGACGGGCGGAAGCGTCGTCGCCAGGCGGACGTTTCCTTCATTGCTGACGACGACGAGGGTTCCGGATTCGGCAACGGCGAAGTTCGCTCCGGAGATGCCGATGTCGGCCTGGATGAAATTTTTCCGCATCTCCGCCCGGGCGATCCGGACGATCTCCTTGGCCTCGGCCGGCACGGCCCGGCCGAGGCGGCGGGTCAAGATCTCGGCGATTCTCTCCTTGGTCAGGTGGAGCGCCGGCGCGGTGATATGGGAAGGCCGGTCTCCGGCCAGTTGAATGATCCACTCCCCGAGGTCGGTCTCGACAACTTGGAAGCCGGCGCTCTCCAGGGCCGCGTTGAGACCGATTTCCTCGCTGACCATGGACTTGGACTTGACGATGAGGCGGGCCTTTTTCTCCCGGGCCACCCTGAGGACGGCGTCGACGGCCTCCTCGGGGGAAGACGCCCGATAGACTTTTGCTCCCGATCTTTCGGCTTCCCGGGTGAACCGGTCGACGAGTTCCGGCAGCCGGTCGACGTTTTTCTCCCGGATGGCCCGGGCCTTTCGCTTATAATCTTCCCAGGGGATGTCTTTGCTGGTTTGGAGATATTTCTGATTGTGCCGGCGCGAGGCCCGCCCGAGGGCCTCTTGAAGAGAGCGTTCCTTGAGGGCCTTCCTGGTCCGGCGCCGGATTCTCAGGCGGGAGAGCAACTAGGACTCCTTTTCGCGGTCCTTTTTCCCCAGGTAGGTCTGCGAATCGACCAGGATCTCCCGGGGCTTGCTCCCTTCCGACGGGCCGAGGATTCCCTCCTGTTCCATCTGGTCGATGATCCGGGCGGCCCGGGCGTATCCCAGTTTGAGCTTTCGCTGCAGCCAGGAGGCCGATGCCTGCCCGGTGGCCAGGATGAGCCTGACCGCCTCGTCATAGAGCTCATCCTTCTCGCCCATGTCCTCCCACTCCTGGGCGGTCGGGGCTTTGATGAATTTGACGAGCTTTTCGTCGAATTCGGGCGCCCGTTGTTCCTTGACATACTTGACAAGGCGGGTGACCTCGGGGATGGAGATGAACGCGCAGTGGAGGCGGATCAGACGCGGATAGTTCGGCGGCATGAACAGCATATCCCCCAACCCCAGGAGTTTGTCGGCTCCGGCCGTGTCGATGATGATGCGGGAGTCGACCTTCGAGGGGACCCGGAAAGCGATACGGCAGGCGAAGTTATTCTTGATGGTGCCCGTGATGACGTCGATGGACGGCCGCTGGGTGGCCAGGACGAGATGAATCCCGACCGCCCGGGCGAGCTGGGCCAGGCGGGCGATACAGTATTCAACCTCCTGCGCGCCGACCATCATCAGCTCGGCCAGCTCGTCGATGATGATGACGATATAGGGGAGGGGCTTGAGCTTCTGTTTTTCTTCGTCGGTGAGCGTCCCCTTTTTTTCCTGCAGAATCTTGTTGACCTGATGATTGTACTGGACGATATCCCTGACCTTGAGGAAGCTGAGGCGGTGATACCGTTCCTCCATCTTCCGGATGGCGTCCATCAGGACGCCGCCGGCCTTCTTGGGATCGTTGATGACGGGAGTGAGCAGATGGGGAATGCCGTCGTAGAGCGTGAACTCGAGCCTCTTGGGGTCGATCAGGATGAGTTTGACTTCTTCGGGGGCCGCCTTATAGAGGATGCTGGCGATCAGGGAGTTGAGGGCGACGCTCTTGCCGGTGCCGGTGGCGCCGGCGATCAAGAGGTGGGGCATGATCGAAAGGTCGGTGATATAGACCTCGCCGTGGATCGTTTTGCCCAGGGCGAAGGTCAACTTGGAGGGGGACTTCAAGAATTTTTCGGATTGGATGATATCCCGGAGCTTGATGATCTCCCGCCTGTTGTTGGGGATCTCGACGCCCAGCGAGGAGCGACCCGGGATCCTCTGGATGCGGACGGACTCCGCCCCCAGGGCCAGGGAAAGATCCTCGGAGAGATTGGCCACCTGGCTGACCTTGATCCCGGGGTTGGGCGAGAATTCGTAGGTCGTTATGACCGGTCCGGGGTGGTACTCCTTGACCTCTCCCTCGACGCGGAATTCCCTGAGCTTTTCTTCGATCCGCATCTTTTTCTCATAGAGCTCGTTCTTGTCGATCTGCTCGGAAGGAGCGCCGGGATCAAGAAGCGTGAACGGCGGGAAGTGATAATCGCCTTTTTTTTCCATCTCGGGAAAGAGCAATTTCTCCGGCTGGGCCGGCAAGGGCGGATGGATGAGGATCGGCTCCGGCCTCAAGCCTTTCTTCAGCTCTTTTTTCTCTTCTTTCTTTCCTTTCGCCCCGGCCTCGGCGTCTTTCGTCTCCGGCTCTTTCCGGATTTTTTCCCTCTTTTTTTCCGCCTCTGGAGGTTGGGTGTACTTGTCGACAACCTTCCGGCGCATTTTTTCTCTCGCTTTGGATTTCCGGTAGTCGGTCACCCGGATACGGACTTCTTTGAAGGCAAAACGCAAGAGCCGGCCGAAAAAAGAGATCACCTTGCCCAGCGAGAGCTCGGTGGAAAAAAGGATGAACAGAAAAAGCAGGGCGATCAGGAATATGAAGGTTCCGGCCTGGCTGAGATAGGGCACCAGGAGCGAGCCCAGGGAGGCGCCCACGACCCCGCCGGATTCGATATCGGCTCCCCTCCAGGAAAAGCGTTGGAAGAGGATGGAAAACAGGCCGCCGAGAATGAGGAGCAAGAGAAAACTCCCCCCGATTCTCAGCCAAAACGAGCCCCTGTCCCCGGGAAGAAGCGTCCGGACGCTCAAGGCGCCGAGAACTATGGGAATGAGAAAGGCCCCCAGCCCGAACACCTGGAGGATGGCTTCAGCCAGCGAGGCGCCGACTTTGCCGCCGTAATTGTGCACGTTCCCGGCGGATGACGAGGCGCTCGCCCACGACGGATCATGAACATCGTAGCTCAGCAGGCTGACCAGCGTGAAGACGGCGAAAACAAGGACGAGCAGACCGATGACCTCGGTGGAGCGCAACCGCCTCTTCCGCGGTTCCTTTTTCTTGGCGGTCTTTTTCTTTTTCCGGGTCTTCATTGGGGGGATTATAACATAAGCGGGCCCTAATCCTTAAGGCGGGCCGACCGGCGCCTGCGTCCGGGGAGGAGAGACGAAAGAAAACCCGGATTGACCGGGCTCAGAATGAATAGGTCAGGCCCACGCCGTACTCGAAGCCGCCGAGTTGGACCGGGGTCCCGTTCTGTTCGGCTTCAGCCGCGGTGTACTTCAGCCTGAGATTGAGCAGCACCGGAACGCTCCTGGAAAAACGCATGTAGGTGCCGCCCGTGATATGGAAGCCGCTGGTCCGGCTCAAAACCGTCCCGATCGGATTTTCCTCGTAGAAAAAGTAGTAATCCAGACCGGCTCCAAGATAGGGGTTGAAGAGGCCGAAAGGGTAGATATAACGCACTCCCAGGGATATGGGAACGATGTACAGAGTCGTTTTTTCCTTGGAGAAGGTCAGTTCCCCTTCGCGGTAGTAGTATTTGATGTCCAGATAGAAGTTGACGTTGGAAACGATGGCGGAAGACAGAGACAGGCCGGTCATCATCCCCCCGGTATTATAGACGGCGTCAAACCGAGGCTCATTCATGGCGTAACCGCTGAGCATGAATTCCACCGAACCCTGACGGATCGTCCGTTCGGAGGAAGAAAAAGCAAGGGCATTGAAAACAAGCAGAACGGCCAGAGTAATGGCTGCCTTTTCTAGGATCGTCCGGTTTGCCAACAGTGTCCTCCTTGCAGACATGGCTTTGGAAATCGGCCACCGATCGAGTCGCCGGTCCGGCCAAGAGTCTGAACTCGAGTGGATCGAACGTCTCATCTCTGTGGCGGCTATAATACCATCTCCCCCGTCAATTAGCAACTGGGAGTGGGCCTGACCGGCTAACACTTTTTGGCGAACGACAAGAGCGAAATGGGGACATGACCGCAAATTTTCCGGATCGTGTCCCCTGATTTCGCGCGATCGCGTTCTTCAGGCCGTTGCCTCAACGCTCTTCTCGGCCCTGCGGAACTCCGCAGAGGCTCGGGATGGTTGCCTCGAAGTCACGCTCAGATTTCCCACATCGGCTTCTT
>JAFGRZ010000061.1 GCA_016934895.1 Candidatus Aminicenantota bacterium | reverse complement strand
GTTGTGTTTTAATCGCGCCGGACGCGGACAACAGCGTCGACGTGCTGGAGGTCCAGGGCCGTCCCGAGGCGAGTTCCCCCTATAATTTTATCGCGGCCCTTGACAAGAACGCGTCGGGTTGTATAATAATGCTAAAAAATGAATAATAATACAAAAATCCGCCGACACCGTTTGCTCAAGGAGATTGTCGTCGAGCGGGGAATCGGCGATCAGCGCCATATGCAGAAAGAATTGAAAAAAAAAGGCATCCAGACGACCCAGGCGACCATTTCCAGGGATCTCCAGGCGATCGGTTTTGTCAAGGTCCGGAGCGGCCCCGGGCGGTATAAGTATGAACTCTTGGAAAGAGCTCCCGAAGACGTCGTCTGGGACCGGCTCAGGCTTCTTTTCCGGAATTTCGTCGTTGAGATCCGGAGCACAAAAAACCTGATCCTGATCAGGACCTCCCCGGGCAACGCCCACGGGGTGGCCAGTCTGATCGATCATGTCGCCCGGCCGGAAGTCCTCGGCACGGTGGCCGGAGACGACACCATCCTCGTCGTCGTCGATTCCGACCGGAACAGGGCCGGGGTGGAGGACGCCTTCAGGCGTCTTCTCTGACCCGGCCCGGACGCTGACGATCCCGCCGGTTTAGCGTGAAAGGAGGACGTATGATCGGAGAACGAGGCGTGCAGGAACGAAGCGCCGGACGGACAAAGGGGAGAACATGGAAAAAGTCATCTTAGCGTATTCCGGAGGTCTGGACACCTCGATCATCCTCAAATGGCTGATCGAAAAGGGCTACGAGGTCGTCGCCTGCATCGCGGATGTCGGCCAAGATGAGGATCTCGACGCGGCGGCCGAAAAGGCCGCTCAAATCGGCGCGGCCCGGGTTTTCGTCGAAGACCTCAGGGAAGAATTCGTCACGGATTTCATCTTTCCCGCGCTCAAAGCCAACGCCATCTACGAGGGCCGCTATCTCCTGGGCACGGCCCTGGCGAGGCCGCTCATCGCCAAGAGGCAGGTCGAGATCGCCGACCGAGAGGGCAGCGATCTGGTGGCGCACGGAGCCACGGGAAAGGGCAACGACCAGGTCCGGTTCGAGCTGGCCTATTTCGCTCTCAAGCCGGATATCAGAGTCATTTCCCCATGGAAGGACTCGGAATTCCTGAGCGAGTTCAAAGGCCGCTCGGACATGATCCGGTACGCCGAAGAGCGCGGCATCCCCGTCAAGGCGACGGCTGAAAAACCTTATAGCGAAGACGCCAACCTCCTGCACATCAGCCACGAGGCCGGGATCCTGGAGGATCCCGGGCGCGCCCCGGACGAAAGCGTTTTCAGCTACACCAAGTCCCCCCGGGAAGCGCCGGACCGGGAGACGCGGATCGAAATCCATTTCCAGGACGGGATTCCCGTCCGCGTGGTCAACCAGGACGACGGCACGGCGAAAAACCGGCCGCTCGAGCTGTTCGTCTATCTTAACCGGCTGGGCAGCGTCAATGCCGTAGGCCGGGTGGATATGGTCGAGAACCGATTCATCGGGATCAAGTCCCGGGGAATCTATGAAACCCCGGCCGGGACGATTCTGCGGACGGCCCACCAGGACATCGAGGGCATCGCCATGGACAAGGAAGTCATGCGCCTGAGGGATATGCTCAGTCCCAAGTTTTCGGAGCTGGTTTACAATGGGTTCTGGTTCAGCCCGGAGATGGATTTCCTGATGGCCGCGTTCAACAAAAGTCAGGAAGTCATCGACGGCGTCGTCTATCTGTCGCTTTACAAGGGGAACGTCACGGTCCTGGGCCGGGAGTCCCCGAGTTCTCTTTACGACCAGGACCTCTCCAGCATGGACATAGAAGGCGGCTTCAATCAGCTGGATTCCAGAGGATTTATCAACATCCAGGCCATCCGGCTCAAGGCCCATCATGCGATCCTGAAGAAAAGCGGGGCCTGGCCGATGCCGTATATGAAAAGAGCCAAAAAAAAGGAGGCGTAACGGGATGAGTCCCCCGTTCCCTTCTTCTCAAAAAGCGAATCCCGATGACCGGCGCACCCTGAAGACGATGAAACTCTGGCGCGAAAAACAAGGGAGGGATGCGCGCGTCGACGAATACACCGCCGGGAACGATCCGGTCCTTGATTTGGAGCTTGTCCCCTATGATTGTCTGGCCTCGATTGCCCACGCCCGGATGTTGAGGGCCGCAAAGGTCATCAGCGCCGGAGAGACCCTCGCCTTGGAGAAGGAACTCCGGACAATCATGTCGGCCGCCCGCGCCGGCCGTTTCAAGATCAGGCCGGAGGAAGAGGACGGCCATACCGCTATCGAGAACCGGCTGGTCCGGCGGCTGGGTGGAAGCGGAAAGAAAATCCACACGGCCCGGTCCCGAAACGACCAGGTTCTGGTCGCGCTGAGGTTGTACAGCCGGGACAAGCTCGATGAAACCCGGACGGCCCTCGCCCGGCTGGTGGAAACCCTCAACCGGCTCGGAAAGACCTATCGGTCGGCCAGGATGCCCGGCTATACTCACGCTCGGAAAGCCATGCCCTACAGCGTCGGCCGGTATTTCCGGGCCTTCGCGGATGCCTTAAAGGATGACCTGGCGCTGATCGCATCCGCCCGCCGGCTCAACGACCAGAATCCGCTGGGGACGGCCGCGGGCTATGGAGTTCCTCTCGCGATCGATCGAGAGCTGACGACGAGACTCCTCGGCTTCAGGAAGACTCAAAGGAACGCGCTTTACACCCAAAACAGCCGCGGCAAGTTTGAAGCCGTCATCCTCTTCGTTTTGAGTCAGGTCATGCTCGACCTCCAGCGGCTGGCCCACGATTTGATCCTGTTCAGCATGGATGAGTTCGGATTTTTCATCCTGCCCGAGAGATTCTGCACCGGGAGCTCCATCATGCCGCAAAAGAAGAACCCCGATGTGCTTGAGCTCGTGAGGGCGAGCCTGGCCGTCGTCCACTCCGGCTATTTCCGGGTGATGGAGATCCTCAAGGGCCTTCCTTCCGGCTATCATCGAGACCTCCAGTTGACCAAAGAGCCTTTGATCCTGGGGTTCAAGCACACCCTGAAGACGATTGGTATCGTCGACCTCGTTCTGGGCGAATTGCGGGTTGACAAGGGAAAATGCCGGAGAGCCTGTACGGAAGAGGTCTATGCCGCCGAGCAAGTCTATAGGCTGGTCGGGAAAGGCATCGCTTTCAGGGATGCCTACCGGAAGATCTCCCGGCTGTATTGAGGTCCCGCTGCGCCGCTTCTCCTGACCGGATTCCTATTTCTTTTCCCTGAGCTTCCGGTGGCACTGCTGGTGGCAGTCCTCGGCCTGGTGGAATTCGGTCG
>JAFGRZ010000303.1 GCA_016934895.1 Candidatus Aminicenantota bacterium | reverse complement strand
TCTTTGTTTTTGTGTCGGCCTTTTATCAATTCCTCTGGGGATGGAGACAGGCGCTTCTCCATTCTTTCTTCGGACTCGCGGCCGCGCTTCTTCTCCTGGAGGGCCTTTTTTGGCGCTATCAGAAGATTCCATTCTGCTGCACTTTTGTCCCCGGAAAAGCCAAAGTTCATGTCTTCTGGCTCCCCTATGTTTTCGGCTTCTTCTTATATGTCTCAATCCTGAGTTCGTTCGAGCGTTTTATGTTCTCCCACCCCCACTATGCCCTTCATTATTTTATTGCCTGTGGAGTTGTCATCGCGGGTTCACAGCTCTATCAGAACTTCTATCATTATCGCGGCTTGGACATCGTTTATCACGAGGAGCCGAAGCCGATCATGATCACGCTGCAGGCATCCCCCTGATGTCCCGTCTCGTGGGTATCTGCCCTAAGTCTCCGACAGAGACGGGCCCCTTCCAGGGGAGGAGTCCGGCCCCTATTAAAGGAGATATCTCCAAATCCACGAAAACTGGAGAGGGGGCAGAGGGCGGCTCCCTGCCCCCTCTCCAGCTTGGGGTTCTCTTAACAAGACGGGCCCTTTGGAGATATAATCCTTAGAGAAACATGAAACTCAAAAATTTCTTTGTTCTGCTGATTTTTTCGACACTGTCCGTATGCCTTTCCGCCCAGGACGTCGTTGTCCTTGGGGCGCCGGGACAGGAGGGGGAGCTGGCCAGTCCCAGAGGGATTCACGAAGGCCCGGACGGAAATATATATGTTTATGACGAAGCCGACGCCTTCATCAAAGTGTATTCTCCGCAAGGACAATTCCTCCGGAAGATGGGTGGAGAAGGGCAGGGGCCCGGAGAGATCCAGCGCCGGGACGGTGTTTCCTTCGGGTTCACCCGGGACGGAAAACTCTTTTTCACCGAATATTTCCGGGGGCATCGATGGATCACTCTGTTGGAGCTCGACGGCGAGCTGGCCAAGGTCATCAAGATCGACCTTTCCGGATCTTTCGGCATCGGCGATGCCGTTGCCCTCGATAATGGGAGCTTCCTGGCGGAATTTCACTTCCTGGGAGAGCCCGAACAGCGCAAAGATTACTTCCTCTATAAAAGTCCCATTAAACTCCTCCGTCTCGATCCAGAGGGAAAGGTTGTCGCCGAGATCAGGGCCGCCGAGCATCGCACCCGGATTTCTTTTATCCCCGACGGAGCGGATTCGCCCATCCCCTTTGTCCCCGTTTTTGCCTGGTGCCTGCACAAGGGACAAATCGTCCTCTTTTCCGAAGGCTTGAGCCCTTCCCTGGAGGCGATTGATCTCGACGGGAAGCCGCTTCCTGAGATCCGGACGGAACTCCACAAGCCTCAGAAGGTCAGGGACAAGGACCTCGACCGCTGGAGGGAAGAGCGGAAACGCTCCATGATGGAGAGGAACCCCGGCTGGTGGCATCGTTCCGGAAGGGTTGTCGAGAAATACACCAAGTCCATCTATGAGTTCCGGCCTTTGCTCGGCGGACTCGAATCAACTCCGGAGGACCGCGTCCTGGTCTCAGGGGCATGGGACATCGATCGGCAAACGCACGACTGCTGGCTGATCGATATTTCCGGAAAAGTCGTGGCCAAACTGAGCCAGGTCCAGGGCCGCATCACCCTGACCCGGGGTTTTGTTTTCGGCGTGACTTCAGATCCAATAGGCAACGTCGCTGTCAAGTGGTTCAAGAGGTTGGGGAATGAAAAGGATGATTTCCTGGGATCGGCCCGCCTTCTTCAGAGGTAATTTTTCTCGAACTGGGTGATCGCATCCTTATAGCCGAGGACAAGAAGAGTATCGCCCATCTCGATCTGGACGTCCGGAGAGGGATTGAAAACAATTTCCTCGCCGGGCTTCTTGATCGCCACGACGATCACATTGGCCTCCCGCCTCAAGTCGCAGGTCTTCAGCGTTTGATTGTCAATCCTGGCGTGCCTTTTGACCACGAACTCCTCCATGAAGAGAGACAGCTCTTTCCTCCGGATGATCAGGTCAACGAAATCCACCACCGTCGGACGGATCAACGCCTGGGCGATCCTCAGGCCGCTCACCGTATAGGGGGAGACGACAAAACTGGCCCCGATCTGCAGGATCTTCTTCTCGGCTTCGTCGGTCATCGCCCGGGCGATGACGAAGAGCGACGGGTTGAGCAGCTTGACCGTCATGACGAGGTAGAGGTTGTCGGGATCGGTGGGAAGAAGGGCGACGAGGCCTTTGGCCGTTTTGATCCCCGCCTCGAGCAGGACCTCCTCCTGCGTGGCGTCTCCTTCGATAAAGCAGCAAACGTTTCTTTCTTTGAGGTCCTCCAGTTTCTCCTCGTTGCGATCGATGACCACGAACGGCTGGTTCTCCTCTTCAAGCCGTTCCCGGACGATCCGGCCCATCCGTCCGTGGCCGCAGATGATATAGTGGTTTTTGAGATTCTTGAGTTTGTTCTCCATGCTTCGTCTCCGCCAGAAACGGTTGATGCCCCCTTCATAGATGATCTCTCCGACCTTGGTAAAGGCGAATATGGCCGTCCCCGCGCCGCCGAAGATGACGAAGATCGTGAAGATGCGGCCGAGCGGAGAGAGGTCTCCGACCTCGTGAAAGCCGACGGTAAAGATCGTGATCACGGTCATATAGAGGCAATCAAGGAGGGGCCAGCCTTCGATGAGGTGGTAGCCGGTCATCCCGATCAGGATGACCAGAAGAAGGAGGGCGAACGGTTTCCACATCGTTCCCATATTATATCAAAGGAGCGGACGTTCCCCAAAGGGACACCCTTTGCAAAGGAGGGGACGTTCCTTTTGTTGAAACGGTTTGGGGCTTTCCACCGTATAGAAACCTCGGAGGCATGATAATTTCGCTTCAAAAAAGGCGTCTTTCTTAATACAATCGAATCACCATGAAACTCGCCAAAGTCGCCATCGAACGGCCGGTCGCGACGCTGATGTTCTATGTCGCCATCATCCTGCTCGGGTTCATCTCGTTGCGCCAGCTCAGCGTCGACCTGCTGCCCGACATCAGCTACCCCCGGTTGTCCGTGGTCACCGAGTATCCCGGGGTTGCGCCCGAGGAGATCGAAACCCTGATCACCGAACCGCTCGAGGCCGCGGTCAGCCGAATCCCCGGCCTGCGCCGCGTCGAGTCCGTGTCCAAGGAGGGCATCTCCTACCTGACGCTCGAGTTCGGCTGGGGGACGGACATGGATTTCGCCACCCTTCATGCCAGGGAGAAACTCGACAGCGTCCGTTTCCAACTCCCTGAAGCGGCGGAGAATCCGACGATTATCGCCCTTGATCCCAAGACCAAGCCGATCATGGTCATCGCCGTTTCCGGGGAATCAACCCTCCTCGAGCTCAAGGAGTTCTGCGAGGAGTTGATCAAGCCCCGCCTGGAGCAGATCGAGGGCATCGGGTCGGCCGAGGTCGCGGGCGGAGTCGAGCGGGAGATCCAGGTCGAGGTCGACCCCCGGCTCATGACCCTCTACGGGCTGTCGATCGATGAGGTCTCCCAACGGATCGACGGCTTCAACCGCAACCTTCAGGGAGGGAACATCCGCAAGGGGAAATTCAAGTACGCTCTCCGGGTCGTCGGCGAGTTCGAGATGGTGGACGAGATCGCCGAGATCACCCTGAAATCAACCCCGGAGAGGGGAGTCGTCCGCCTCCGCGACATCGCCCGGGTGGAAGACTCGATCAAAGAAAGACAGGGCTCGACCCGGCTCAATGGGGAAGAGAGCATCGGGATCCTCGTCCGGAAGGAGTCGGGCGCCAACACGGTCGAGGTGACCGGCAAGGCCAAGGTTCTCCTTGACGAGATCGGAAAAGAGTATCCCCGGGTCAACCTCTCGATCGTTTCCGAGCAGGCCCGGTTCATCCGTGAGGCCGTCGCTTCGGTCAAAGAAGAAATTTTTTACGGAGGCCTTCTGGCTTTCCTGGTGCTGCTTATCTTCCTCCAGGAGCTCCGCACTTCGCTGGTCATTTTCGCCGTCATCGCCATCTCCGTCATCGCCACCTTCAACCTCCTCTTTTTCCGCAGCATCACCCTGAACATCATGTCGCTCGGCGGCCTCGCCCTGGGGGTGGGCATGCTGGACGACTGCGCTATCGTCGTGTCGGAGAATATTTTCCGGCATCGCAGCCTCGGAAAAAGCCTGTCCGAAGCCGCCTACGTCGGGACCAAGGAAGTCGGCATGGCCGTCAGCGCCACGATCTTCACGACGATCGTCGTCTTTCTTCCCGTGGTCTACGTTCACGGCGTCGCCGGCCAGCTTTTCCGTGACCAGGCCTTAACGGTGACCTTTTCGCTCCTGGCGTCGCTCGTCGTCTCGCTCACCCTCGTCCCCATGCTGGTCTCGCGGACCTTCGCCTTCAAGCCCGCGCCCATTGAAACCGCGGCGGAAGAGTCCGCAAAAAGGGAGAAAAGAGGGGAGGCCCGCCGCACGGTCTGGCGCTATCTTCTCTATCCCTTCGTCGGGCTGCGTTGGCTCGTCTATTTCATCCCCAGGATGATCTCCAAAGGATTGAGCGGGCTCGCAGGTCTCCTGGCTCAACTCCTCCAGCTCCTCCTCCATTATCTCGCCATTCCCTTCCGTCCGATCCTTAGGACGATCTTCAAAGGATTCAACTCCCTCTACAATGGATTCACGGTCCGGTATCATCGCTTTCTCGCCTGGAGCCTCGACCACAAGAGAAAAATCCTCCTGCTCTCGGGGGTGTTTTTCCTGGTGACCTTCATCCTGGGCGCCATCCTCCCGCGGGAGCTCATGCCGAAGCTCCGGGTTTCATCCTTCGAGGTCCACCTCAAGGCTCCGGTCGATTACTCCTTTGAGCAGACATCAGAGTTGGTTTCGGCGCTCGAGCGTTGGCTCAAGGGGCGGGAAAAGGTCCGGACCTTCTTCTCCGAGGTCGGGATCATCAGCGGCATGGAGGGGCTCAATCCCGAGG
>JAFGRZ010000302.1 GCA_016934895.1 Candidatus Aminicenantota bacterium | reverse complement strand
TTTTAACGCCGTCCCCTCAACGCTCTTCTCGGCGGCTGCGGAACTCGCAAATATCGTCTTGCTTTTCTCAGGTTGTTAAGTCTAACCGGACTCTCCTCTTTTCGTTTTCCCCGCGTGCTCAGACATCCTCGCCGCCCGCCACTCGGGGTTCCCTCGAAGAGCGTCTCGGGGAGGCTAAACCCTCAATGGTCGCTGCGGCAGATCGGGGCTGACCTCCTCCCAGCCCAACCTCAACAACACTATTCATCACGGGGCCCCTCCCCTGAGTTTCTCTTGAGGTTGGCGGGCAAATCCGCTATATTACTATTTTATTAAGGAGTGCCATGGCCAAAGAAAAGAAGCGGCGCGAGAAAAGCCTGGTCCGCGAGTACTTCGAATTGATCGCCGAGACGGCGGTCTTCGTTTTCTTCGTTATGACCTTCGTCGTCCAGGCGTTCCAGATCCCGACGGGGTCGATGGAGCCGACGCTCCTCGTCGGCGATTTCCTTCTCGTCAACAAACTTGTCTATTCCGTTCCCCCGACGTCCCTCGAGAAAAGCGTCCTGCCCCGCCGGGACATCGAGCGCCATGACATCGTCGTCTTCAAATATCCCAAGGAGATGAACAAGGATTTCGTTAAACGCGTCATCGCCCTGGAAGGCGAAAAGGTCGAAATCCGGGACAAGCAGGTCTATATCAACGATGAGCCGATCCAGGAGGGCTACAAGGTCCATAACGACAGCCAGGTGTTCAACAAGGACGGCTTCTATCATTATGACGACGCCATCCGGGACAACTACGGCCCCGTCGTCGTCCCGCCGGGCCATTGTTTCGTCATGGGGGACAACCGCGACAACAGCATGGACAGCCGCTACTGGAGCTTCCTGCCGATGAGCTACATCAAGGGGAAACCTTGGGTGATCTATTTCTCCTACCGGGCCGAACGCGACGCGTTCACCAAGACGGGCTTCAGCGACCGGCTGAAGAAATTCGCCAGTTTCCTTCCCAAGGCCCGTTGGGGCCGGATGCTCCGGATCATCCGCTGAGCGCGCTCGGATCCCGCCGGCCGGCCGTCATTGGGGCGGCTGGATATCGAAATCATCATAAGAAGAAATGTAGATGACCGGGTTCGCCGCCCGGAAATCGTCGCTGAACAGCGAGCTCCGGACGATCCCGTCCATGTCCCGGCCGACGGGAAGACCCAGATAGTAAAGCAGGGTGGGAACGATATCGATGATCCGGACGGCTTCGATGTTCTTGGCTTTCCGGATGCTTCTCCCGTAAAAGATGCCGACGCCGTCGGGCGCCTCTTCGTGGTGGGCCGAGACTTCCGGATCGCCCATGATCCTCTCGAGGAACCTTTTCCAGAGGGGTAGCGGCTCCACGCCGAAGGCCGAGTAGACGACCAGGATCTCATCGTCTTTCATCCCGGTCAGGAATTTCCCGATGAGTCCGTCGTAGTGCTGATAATAGCGCTCGATCACCGGGCCGTAGCGATCGATCCCTTCCTGGGGGACGCCGCCGAACGGCTGCGGACGACTGTATTTGTAGAAATAGGCCTGGACGTCGTTGAGCCCGTCGAGGCGGAGGTGGAAGACCTGGGGGGAACGCGCGCTTCGTTCTTCGAGCGCCGCCTCTCCGGCGGCCCAGTCCCGGAAGAAGGCGGTCCGGGCCAGCGTGAAGAGAGGATCGTCGGAAAATGCGGAATCGCCCAGAAGTTCCATCGCCTGTTTCTCCGCTCTCGAGCCGGAGATCCGGCTTTCCAGGTCCGGGCGGCGGCCGATATCGAGATAGGGGATCCGGTTTCCCTGAAGGATCTGCCCGAAATCTTTGGTCTTGATTTCCGGTTCAAAAGGGACGACTTTGAGATAGCCGACCCGGGTGAGCTGGCTGAAAAGGATGAACCGGGGGACGACGTCCAGTTCCTCTTTTATCCAGGAGAGCCGGTGCCGGCGGCCGGACAGGACCCGGTGTTGGGCCGGAAGCTTGCCCGTGTCGAACGACGCCTCGAGGCTGATCGGATCAGTGGGAGAGAAGCCGATAAGCCGCTCTGAATTCCCGTTGTCCATGAGCCAGGAGAAGTTGGGCAGTTTCCCTTGGCCGACGAGAGGGACGATGAAATCGAAACTCAATCCCTCCAGACCGACGAGGGTGATCCGTTTTTCGGCATTTCTCCCCAGAAGGGGAGTCGATCCCGGCTGCGGTTCGAGCAGGGGGAAACGGGCTCTTTGGACGAGAATCACGAAGAGGCCGATGATCAAAACGCTGAGGTAGACAATAGCCGGCATGGCCTTGCGGGACCGGCGGAAAATCACGAAAAACAGCACGCCCAGGAGAGCGAGCGCCGGCAGGACGGCCATCTGGATGAGCAACCGCGCTCGGATTTCGCTTCCGAAAGAGGAGGAGAAATAGCGGACATTCGTTTCGAAAATAGCCAGGAAGATGAGGATGATCAGGGAGAAGCCCAGGGACAGGAACGATGGGGAGATGAAGGCGGGCTTCGCTCCCCGGCCGAAGAAGAACTGGCCGAAGACGAACACGATCAAGATGACGACGGCCATGAGCAGGCCGTAAACCAGGGCCAGACAGATCGTCAACTGGGCGATCAGACCGGCGCCGACCTGACGGTTGACGTTGAGGTCGGCCGTCAGGAGAGCGAGCAGGAAGGCGAAGAGGAGGCCGCAAAGGAGTGCATTGGTGAGGATCCGCAGGCAGCGCATCGCTTCTTAGGATTAACATGAACGCCCCTCCCCGTCAATCGAGGACGCCTCTCCTTGGTAACAGACAACTTGGGAATGTCAGCGCTCCCGCTCAGGTTTTTGACGCCGCTCTCTCAGCATTTTTCTCGGCGGTGCGGAACTCCGCGTTATAGATTCTTGGCGTTATCGTTTTTTAGCTATTTTCTGACACGTGTTCTTTTGATTATCACGTGCTCAAACAGTCCTCCCGGCTGCCAGAGCAGCTTCCCTCGAAAAATACTTCGTGAGGGCTAAACCTTCGAGGTCGCTTCTCCATTCCCAAGTTGTCTCTATAATGTTGGTACTCTTTCTTCCCCCGCGGGCTGAGTTGACCGGGTCCAATGATTGGCATAAGATAAAAAAATGAAACCTCCGCTGGGCGAACCGGTCGAAAACCTGGAAGGGACGGTCGAGCAGATCGTCTATTACAATCCGGATAACGGATACACGGTCTGCCGGTTCGCCGTCGAAGGGAGGGAAAGGCTGACGCTGATCGGCACCTTTCCTCCGCTTTCTCCGGGCGAGGTCCTCCGGGTCACCGGCCGCACCGAGACGAATCCCCGCTTCGGGCCGCAACTGCGAGTGGAGAACTTCGTCCCCATCCTGCCCTCCTCGGCTAAAGGAATCGAGAAATTCCTGTCCAGCGGGCTGGTCAAGGGAATCGGCCCCGTCCTGGCGAAGAGGATCGTCAAGGCGTTCGGCCCTCAAACCATCGATATTATCTCGCAGGAACCGGACCGTCTCTGCGAGGTCGAAGGCGTCGGAGGAGTCAAGATCAGGGAAATCAAGAAATCATGGGCGGAGAATCAG
>JAFGRZ010000301.1 GCA_016934895.1 Candidatus Aminicenantota bacterium | reverse complement strand
GGAGCGCTGCTCATTTTCCTTTCCGTTCGCGAGAAAACAGAAGGAGACCGCCGGATCTTCAAGGGGCTTTCGTTCAAGGATATCGGTCCGAACCTGCGGCTCTTCATGCTGCTGAACGCCCTGTTCGCTCTCGGCGCCTTCAGCTATTCGTTTCTGCTCATCTACGCCAGGGACTTGGGCTTCAAGATCACATTTATCCCCGTTCTCTACCTTGTCTTCACGGCCACGGCTTCACTGCTTTCCTTCCCTTTCGGCAAGCTCTCCGATAAAATCGGCCGGAAACGCGTCCTTATCCTGGGGTTTCTCCTCTGGGCCGCCGTCTGCCTGGGCGCCATTTTCATCCACCGGCTGATCCTTCTCCCCGCCCTCTTCATCCTCTACGGAGCCCACAAGGCGGCCCTGGAGCCCGTCCAGAGAACGCTCGTCTGCGAGCTCTCTCCCATGGCTTTCCGGGCGAGTTGCCTCGGCGGTTTCCAAATGCTCATCGGGCTATGCGCCCTCCCCGCCTCCCTCATCGCCGGCTGGCTGTGGGAGCAGGCCGGTCCCTCCGCCCCCTTCGCTCTCAGCCTCGCCCTCACCGCCGCCTCCACCCTCCTTCTTGCTTTCGTCAAAGAATGATGAAGCGGGCGCCTTGACTTATTCCACCGGCCTCCCTATTATGGGACACGATTCCAGCCGCACGCTCGCTCAGGAGGTCGTCACCCATGGACAAAACCGAGGCCCTCAAGGACGGAAAAAAGGTCGTCATCAGGAAGCTCACCATCAAGGACCTGGACAAGTTGATGGCTTTTTACCGCTCCCTACCTCCTGAAGACCGGAAATACCTGCGCGTCGACGTCACCGACCGCAAGCTGGTCGCCGAACGGATCCGTCTCGCCGAGCATGGGCGGATTTTCCGCATCATCGCCCTTGACAAAAATAAGATCGTCTGCGACGGCGCTCTGGAGCTCAGCGGCGAAGAATGGCGGCGGCATCAGGGAGAGATCCGCGTGATCGTCGCCCGGGCTTTCCGGAGAAAAGGGCTCGGGGCGATCATGATCAGGGAGCTCTATTTTCTGGCCGCCGCGAACAACGTGGAGACGATCGTCGCCAAGATGATGAGGCCGCAAAAAAGCGCCCAGATCATCTTCCACCGGCTCGGTTTCCGGGAGGAAGCCCTCCTTCCCGACTACGTCAGGGACCTTTCCGGGAAACCCCAGGACCTCATCATCATGATGTGCCCGCTCGCCGAAATGTGGGAAGAGCTGGACGGCTTCTACACCGATTCCGACTGGGAACGCTGCCGCTAAGCCGGATTTTTTCAGGGGAAAAGTGGAAGGCCGCAAGAAATATTTCCTTATCGCTTTGTCTTTGCTGCTCCTGGCCCCGTCGGGGCGCTCTGCGGAGCGTCCGAAGGTCGGGCTGGTCCTGTCCGGCGGAGGAGCCAAGGGCGCCGCCCATATCCCCGTCCTCAAACTGCTCGACGAGCTCGAGTTTCCGGTCGATTGTATCGCCGGCACCAGCGCCGGCGGAATCATGGGCGGTCTTTATGCGGCCGGGTATTCCGGCGCCGAGATCGAAGGAATCTTCAATGCGGCCGACTGGAATGACCTCTTTTCCGACCGGCCGCCGCGAGACCTTCAGCCCTTTTTCGAGAAGCGTCTGGACGGTCGTTATCAGCTTGAATTTCCCCTGCGCAAGGGGATTCCGTCCACCCCCGCCGGGCTGATCTCCGGACAGAAATTCTTCGATCTCTTCTTTTCCCTGACATTTCCTTTGGCCGCCGACATTGATTTCGACGAACTCCCTATCCCCTTCCGCTGCCTGGCTGTCGACATCGTCAGCGGGAGGCTGGTCATTCTGAAGAAAGGCTCGCTGGCCCGGGCTCTGAGGGCGACGATGGCCATCCCGACTCTTCTCGCCCCGATCGAATGGGACGAATTCCTGCTCGTCGATGGGGGAGTGCTCAACAATCTGCCGGTCGATGTGATCAAGGACATGGGCGCCGACATCGTCATCGCCGTGGATCTGGCCGGACCTCTCAGCTCCCGCGAAGATCTCGCCACGGCTGAAAAAATCCTCGCCCAGACCCTTCAATCCGTTGAACTCGAACAGAAGAAAGACAAACTGGAGAAAGTGGACGTTCTCATCCGTCCGGATATGAAAGGACTGTCCAGCGCCGACTATTTTTCCCCCGACAAGATGGCCCGGATCAGGGAACAGGGCGAGGAGGCGGCCCGGAAAGCCCGGCCCTCGCTCCTGGCGCTGCGGGAAAAATTCGGCCTGGTGAGGCGGCCGCGAGTCCACCCCAAATCCGACGCCCGGGATCAGAAGCGCCTTCTCGGATACACCGTCATCACGGGCAACGACAAAATCCCCGCTTCGTTTATCGTCAAGCTGTTCGGCCTGAAAACGGGCTCATGGGTGAACGCCGCCGAAATCGGCCTGAAGGTCAACGCGCTCTATGCCCTCGGCTATTTCGAGACGATCCAGTGCGATATCTTCCCCGGTGAAGGCGACACGATCGATCTGCAGTTGACCGTGCGGGAACGGCCGCGGGCAAACCTGCGATTGGGGCTGCACTATAACGGCTATCACAACCTGGTCGCCGCCGCCGGACTCTATGCCACCAATTTTCCATTCCCCGGGCTGCGGCTGGAGAATGAGCTCGAAGTCGCCGGAAGAACGCGCCTGTTTTCCAAAATTTCCTATCCGACGGAAACCCTGGATTTTCCCGTCTATCCGCTGCTCTATTTGGAACATAGGAACGTCCCCACCCGGCTCTATGGAGGCGACGGCCAGATCATCGCGGACTATCGCGACCGGTCGTTTTCGTTGGGGGGCGGACTTGGCTTTCTCCTCAGGAAGACCATGAATCTGGAAATCGCCTACGAGCGAGAGTGGATGAATATCCGTTCCCAGCCGGCTTTTTTCCCTCGGGATCCGAACCTCGAATTGAAGGCGGATTTACGCAAGCTCCAACTTCAGGCGACGATCGACACTCTGGACAATCTCAGGCTTCCCGAGAACGGTCTTTTTCTGCGGGCGCTCTTTGAAGGGAGCTATGAATCCCTGGGATCGGCCACGGCCTATGAACGGGCCGAAGCCTGGGCGGACATCTACACGACCTTCCGGGAGAAAAACACCCTCCGTCTGTATGGATATTGGGGAACCTCGCGGGGGAATCTCCCTTTTTACAAGCGTCTCAATCAGGGACGCCCGGAGACGTTCGTCGGGATGGGCTACGACCAGTTACAGGGCGACACAATGAAAATTCTGCGGGGCGAATTCAGGTATCGATTCACGAACTTCGTCCACTTCAAGATCATGACGAACGTGGCCCTCGATTTCGAACAGCGCGGGTCGGAAGTCGCGCGCTCTCCCGGCGCTCTCTGGGGAGCGGGGGCCGGAGTTGTGCTCAATTCCCCCATCGGTCCCCTGGATCTGGTGTTCAGCCTGGGAAGCAAGGGCGTCAGCGACCCGAGCACCTTGCAAGGCGCGGCCACCCTCGAGCTGGGCGCCCGTTTTTAAGCTTTATTCTTCTTCGGGCTTGGCCCGCCCCTCTTTGACCGCCTCGGCGATGATCTTCTGTTGAAGGTGAGAGGGAACTTCCTCATAGTGCGAGAATTCCATCAGAAATGACCCCCGCCCTCCGGTGATCGAGGTCAGGGTCGGCTCGAAGTCCAGCATCTCGGCCATGGGCACCGTGGCCTTGATGATGCGCATGTTGCCCTTCTGCTCCATCCCCTGGAGCTTGCCCCGCCGGCCGTTCAGGCTGCCCATGATGTCGCCCATGTAGTTTTCGGGAGAGTACACTTCGACCGTCATCACCGGCTCGAGGATCGTGGGCTTGGCCTCGCGCATGGCCAGCTTGAACGCCTTCGAAGCGGCGATCTTGAAAGCGATGTCGGAGGAGTCGACCTCATGATAGGACCCGTCGTAGAGAAT
>JAFGRZ010000300.1 GCA_016934895.1 Candidatus Aminicenantota bacterium | reverse complement strand
GAGATGCTCAACGGCATCGACATGGTGGCCGACGACCTCGACCTCAACCGGACGATGACGGCCCCGACCCTGAGGATAAAACTCCTCCAAATCGGCGGGGAATAACCTGAAAGGCCCTGAGGCCTTCGAGCGAGATCTTAGAAAATGAGGAGGCCGTCCGCCGGCGGCTGCCAGCCCTTCATAGCCGGCCTGACGCCCCAGTAATGGGTCGGCCGGTAGAGGAAAATCCACGGGGCGTCGTCACGGACCAGGGAATAGACCCGGCGGTAAATAGCTTGCCTCTCTCCTTCCGGGAGCGTGGCTTGGGCCTGTTTGATCAGGGCGTTGACCGTTTCGTTCTCGTAGCCCTGCCACCATGGCCCGCGCAGCGTGGACTGGATCTTTTCCCTCAGGACGCGGAAGGTGCTTCTCGGGCTCGAGTCGAAGCAGCAGGCGTCGTGGATCCTTTTCTCGCGGACCATCTCGGAGTAGGCGGCCCGGTCCGGGTGCTCGACGATCTCGACGGATATTCCGATGCCGGCCAGCTGTTCGGCCATGACCGCAGCCAGACGCGGCGCCTCGTCGGGCATGACTGCGGGGATATCGAACACCAGCTTCAAGCCGCTCCCATACCCGGCCTCTTCGAGAAGGGCGCGGGCCTTTTCCGGGTCGTACGGATAGGCCGGGGTCTCCGGGTTGTAGCCGAAGTGATGCGGCGTCAAGTATCCGTTGAGCGGAGTCGCGGCCCCGGGCATGACCTCGGCGATGATTTTGTCGATGTCCAGCGCGTAGTTGAGCGCCTGCCGGACGCGGCGGTCGCGGCACGGGCCTTTGAAACAGTTGAGCATGAAGATGACACACAGTCCGCTGTCCCAATCGCGAAGCGAGGCGCTGCCGCTTTTGAGGATCCGTTCTCTTCCTTCCGCGTCCACGTCGTCGATGATGTCCGCCGAGCCGTCGAGCAGGGCGTCAGCGCGTTTCCCGGAGTCCGGTTCGGCGATCCAGCGGATCCCCCTGAATCCTGGCGCGTCACCCCAATATTCGGAGAAAGCCTCGAGGACGATTTTGCCGGGGCTCTGCTCCCGGATCCTGTAGGGCCCGCTGCCCACGTATTCATGGGGAAGCCGTTCCAGCGCGCTCGCCGGGCTGATGGGCATAGCGACCAGGAGGTCCAGGAGGTCTGCCATGGGTTCGCCGGTGACGATCCGGACGGTCCGTTCATCGACCTCCACGATCTCGGCGTCCCCCAGATAGCTCAGGTAAACGCCCTGGGTGCCGAAGGCCCCGCCGATAGCCGGGTCCAGCACCCGGCCCAAGGTGGCGACCACGTCGCCGGCGCGAAGGATCTCTCCGTTGTGGAACGTCACGTTTTTTCTGAGCCTGAACGTCCAAACGCGGGCATCCTCGCCGACGCTCCAGCTTTCGGCCAGCGCGGGCTGATAGGCGCCCGCGGCGTCCATCTTGACGAGGGATTCGTAGACGGAGAAGATCAAACTCAGCCGGTTCGCCGAATCGCTGCAAATGTGGGGGTCACCGATCTCGACCGACGACTGATAAACCGTGATCATGTCCTTCTCCTTGGGGCGAAGTGAATCACGCCGGCAGGTCACCGGGACAGCGGCCGCGGCAATCGCGACGGCGATAACCGCCGGAGATCGTCGCAACCGGCTTGCGAGTGATAAGATTTGGATCATCTGCGCCACCTCAAATCGGCCTATTACGGGCCTTAGATCAAGGTTATTTGGACCCGAGCTTCTTGTCCGCCGCCAACGGGCTGATCACATCCTGCAAGCGCCTCATTTTCGTCTCCCGGCGATGATTATATGATTGTGCTCCTGAAAATGCATCAAAATACGGGCTCGACGCGGACGCCGCAGGCGCGCAGGGCCCCGGCCAGCAGGGCGTGAGTGCAGCGCGGGCATGCCCTTATTATATGCCAAGATGACCGGATAATCCCTGGGAACGGGTGAATATCTCGATGACACGCAACTCGATCGTCCTTGACTTCTTCGTTGTCGCAATTTATCCTTTCCCCCGGTTTAAGGTTCCGACGAAATTCACCTGAGGATCAAAGGAGGGCATATATGAGATGGCAAGGAAGGCGAAAGAGCGATAACGTCGAGGACCGGCGGGGTATCGGCGGCCGAGGGCTCGCGGTCGGAGGGGGCCTGGGCGGGCTGATCATCGTCGCTCTGTACTTTCTTCTCGGCGGCAACCCGGACGAGATCACGCAGAGCCTCCAGACAGGCGGGCTGTCCTCGTCCACGGAGGTCGGCCGGCCTCTCAGCGAAAAGGACAAAGAAATGGGAGAGTTTGTCTCCGTTGTCCTGGCCGATACAGAGGACGTCTGGGGAACCGTATTCGGCGAGAGTGGACAGCAATATCGGCAGCCGCGTCTCGTCCTGTTCACGGACCAGGTCCAGTCGGCCTGCGGCTACGCCGGAGCCGCCACAGGCCCGTTTTATTGCCCGGGTGACGAAAAGGTCTATCTCGACCTGAGTTTCTTCGATGAAATGCAGCGCCGGCTCGGTGCCCCCGGTGATTTCGCAATGGCCTATGTCGTTGCCCATGAAGTCGGCCACCACGTCCAGACCCTGCTCGGCATCATGGACGAGGTCATGTCCCGGCGGGGCCGGGTGAGCGAGCGGGAATTCAACGAGCTCCTGGTCCGCCTGGAATTGCAGGCCGATTTCCTGGCCGGCGTCTGGGCCCATTATGCCCGGCGGACGACGGGCTACCTCGAAGAGGGAGACATCGAGGAAGGACTCAACGCCGCCAGCGCGGTCGGTGACGACCGGATCCAGCGCCAGTCGCAGGGCTATGTCGTGCCCGACGCCTTCACTCATGGAACGTCCGAACAGCGCGTCCGCTGGTTCAAGAAGGGATTGGAAACCGGCGATATCAGTCAGGGCGATACCTTCAACGCGAGGATCCTCTAACCGGTCGGCGTTTTTTTTCTTGACTTGCCTCCCGGGTCTTTTATATGCTTGCCTTGCCTTGTGAGGGCGGCGTCTCCAATCTTAGCGAGAGAAAATCATCTGGAGCAAAGAGTGTCTATTTTTTCAAAGAGGTCATAATGGGATTATTTGATTTCGTCAAGGAAATCGGCAACAAGATTTTCAACCGCGACGAAGAGGCCGCCGAAAAAATGTTATCGGTTTGCAGTCGGCACAAGAGAACAGGTCATGAATCCCGTTCAGGGATAAATTATCTTAATATGGAGGTATCATGAGCAGCACGGTGGCTTTGATCATTCAACTGATCAGCGGTGCTTTGGGCGGCAATTTGGCCGGCGGTTTGCTGAAGAAGCTCTCCTTGGGAACAGCCCTCAATTCCATCGTCGGCATTTTGGGAGGCGGCCTTGGCGGTCAAATCTTGAAAGCGCTGGGAGTGGGCTTCGCGGGCGGAGGCAGCGCGGACATCGGCGGCATCATCGGCAATATCCTGGGCGGCGGCGTCGGCGGCGGAGTCCTGCTGGCGATCATCGGGGCGATCAAGAATGCCCTGTCCAAGAAGTGACCCTCTTTTCTTCTGACATCTGAAGAGAGCGTCATCCAGGTTATACATTTTTGTCTAAAGGAGGAATTCATGCCGGTCAAACGGACAACCCATCGCAGCTCCAAGGGAACCAAGCTTTACGCCGTTCGCGACAGCAAGGGGCGGTTCAAGGACATCCAGACCTACAAGCGCGCCCACGCCATGGATATCAAGCGCGCGAGCAAGCCTGAAGCTGCGGCCAAGGCCAAAAAAATAAAAAAAGGCAAATAGAACAAGAGATCCTGAACAAAACAAAAAGCCGACGGGAATCGGGCTGCTTTTTCTCCAGCAGGATCAGGTTGTTCTTGGTGAGCCCGAAGGAGTCCATGATGTTCTTGAAATCGTCGGTCTTTTCTCGTTGTCTGCTGTTTCAATTGCTCCCCATCGGGCGATAACTCCGGTTGACGCTTTCCGGCCCTGACTCAGGCTTCCCCGCTGCACCTCGATTGTGGCAACCCGCGCCGCGGTTTCGCCCGCATCCGCTGTCCCGACTGCCATACCGAACGCCTCCTGATGTTTTCCTGCCGCACCCGGGGGTTCTGTCCCTCGTGCCACGCCAAGAGGCTCGAGGAATGGGGCGAGTGGATGCGGGAGACACTCCTGCTGGATGTCCCCCACCGCCAGGTGGTCTTCACCATCCCCAAGATGCTCCGTCTATTCTTCAAGTATAACCGCAAACTCCTTGGCTCACTCTGCCGCTGCGACCGGTATGGGAAAGACAGAAGAGAGACGGAAAAGATGCGCGTCATCGCCTTCCTCACCGACTATAACCAAATTATTATATTTAAAGCAAAGAAGTGGAGAAATGGAATAAAAGGACGATCAAATAAACCGCCAGGAATAATATATCTCAACCAGGCTGTCTGCCAGCATGGCCAGGATCGCCCCGGACGCAAAAGACTCGATGATGCCGAGAGCATATAGGTCCCAAGACGATGGCCTTGCCGTTCGTTTTTTTTGTAAATTTAAAATGGGCCTTTCGTTTATGGTCTCTTCCGCCGATTCTATGAATCAGGAAATCCCCGGACACAAAAACCAGGCCTCCCAATAAAAACCCTATGATGTTGGCATGAAAACTGCATTAACACGGGTGGCTTCTCCCAAGCCCATCCTACTTTCATAAAAAAAGGATGGGCGCAGAACGGCGGGAGGCCAAGGACAAGAAGGAGGACAAAATGATTGGGCCAGGGGGAGATCAGCCATGAAGAGAATTCTGACGGTATTCGTCTTGCTGGTTGTCTTATTGGCGGCCGTCGACTGCGCGTCTTGGAACAAGACGACGCGGGGCGCAGTGATCGGCGGCGCCGGGGGAGCCGTCGTCGGCGGGGTGATCGGCCATGCCGCCGGAAGTACCCTGCTCGGCGCGATCCTCGGGGCGGCCGTCGGCGGAGCGGCCGGCGCCTATATTGGGAATTATATGGATAAGCAGGCCGCGGAAATGCAGCGGGATCTTGAAGGGGCCGAAGTCCAGCGCATCGGGGAAGGCATTAAAATCACCTTTGACAGCGGGATTCTTTTTGACATTGACAAATCCGACCTCCGGCCG
>JAFGRZ010000060.1 GCA_016934895.1 Candidatus Aminicenantota bacterium | reverse complement strand
TCGTGAGCGAGGAGAGGCTCCTGGATCGACCGGGGCACCGACGGCAAGGCCGCCTGGTGGAGGACGGTGTCCGCCTGGCGGAGGGCCCGGCGGCAGGTCTCCAGGTCGCGGATGTCTCCTTCGATGAGCTCGATGAAATTCTGAAAGGACGAGAGGTTTTCGCGTTTCCCGGTGAGGAAGTTATCGAGAACCCGGACCCGTTCGCCCCTCCGGACGAGCTCCTCGGCGAGGTGAGAGCCGATGAAGCCGGCGCCCCCCGTGACAACATAGGTCTTCATTCTCGGCCTGCTTTGAGACCCGCTTAAAGATACCCCAGTTCCTCCAGTTTCTTGAGGACGATCGCGACGCTCTCTTCGATGGTTTCCTTGTCCGTCTGCAGCAGAATCTCGGGATTCTCGGGTTCCTCGTAGGGATCCGAGATCCCGGTGAATTCCTTGATCTCACCGCGGATCGCTTTCTGGTACATCCCCTTGACATCCCTCCGGATGCATTCCTCGAGGGCGCATTTGGCATAGACCTCGATGAAATTCCCGATCTCCCGGCGGGAGCGCGCCCGGACCTCGCGGTAGGGAGAGATGAACGAGGTCAGGACGGCGACGCCGTTCCGGGTCAGCAGCTTGGCCACAAAGGTGACCCGGCGAATATTCTCGTCGCGATCCTCCTTGGAAAAGCCGAGGTCGCGGGTGAGGTCCTGCCGGACGATATCCCCGTCGAGTCTCTCGACCCGCCGCCCTCTCCCGCGGAGGATCTCGGCGACGCGGTCGGCCACGGCCGACTTGCCCGAGCAGGGCAGCCCCGTGAACCACAGGGTGAAACCTTTCCGGTTGTCCTTGTTCTCGGCCATCTTCTTTTATCTCCTCTCCTGAACGGGGGTTTCTGGTTCCTATTCGTTGAACGGGTTCTCGAACTGCATGATGATCTTGGCGACTTCGGGCCGCATCAATTCGGGGGGAGGGACCTGGCCCTTGACCAGGAGGTCCCGGATCTTCGTTCCGCTGAACTGGATCTGCTCGGCGGGAGGATGGGGACAGATCTTTTCGTTCACCACGGACTGGCATTTTTTGCAGAAGTAGAAGGCCCGGAAGAAGAGCGGCACGATCCCCAGGTCGGGGAACTCTTCGAAGATGTCCTGGGCCGCATAGGGATGGTAATACGTGCCGACACCGGCATGGTCCCGCCCGATGATGATATGGGTGCAGCCGAAATTCTTGCGGACGATGGCGTGGTGGATGGCCTCCCGGGGCCCGGCATAGCGCATCTCCATCTGAAGGATGGCCATGACGGCCCTTTCCTTAAGGTAGTAGTGCTTGATCAGCTCGTCATAGGAGGCTAAAACCACCTCGTCCTTGAAATCCCCCTTTTTCTTGCGGCCGATCACCGGGTTGACGAAGATGCCGTCGGTGAAGGTCAGGGCCGTCTTCTGGACATACTCGTGGCCGATGTGCGGGGTGTTCCGCGTCTGGAAAGCGACAACGGTCTTCCAGCCTTTCTCCTTGAACAGGATCCGGGTCTCCTTGGGGCTGAGCTTATACCGGTCGAAGGGCGTCGGCGAGATCTCCAGGAGGTCGATCGGGCCGGCCAGCAGGACATCCCTCATTGCGGCGACCTTGGCGACGCCCGGGTGGGCCCGGTCCATGGTCAGGAAGACTTTTTCGGCCAGCTCATCGCGGTCGAACTCATACTTCTCCTCCAGATGGAGGATCGCGATCGGGCGTCCGCCGGCGCTCTGCAGAACGATGTCCTTTCCTTCCCTGAATCCATCCGCTTCGTCACGGCCGGCGTCGAGGACGATGGGGATGGTCCAGGGAAGGTCGTTCTGCAGCCGCATCTCGTTCAGGATATTCCGGAAATCGGCCTTGCCCACGAATCCCTCGAGCGGCGAGTAAACGCCGGTGGCGATGTTCTCGACGTCCGAGATGGATTCGTCGCTGATCTTAAGGACAGGGAGATTCCGGGCCCTTTCCAGGGCTTCGGCGCGGCCGTCTTCCCCGAGAACGCGGCCGATCAGTCTTCCGCCGTGGGGATTGATCATCTGGTCCTCCGGATGTTCGATGGAAAAGGCAGGGAAGTCAGGCCGTCAATCGATATAGCCAAGGGCTTTCAATCTCTCTTTGACCTTTTCCTCATCTTCCTTGCTGAACGCCTCTCCCGGCGTTTGGCCCTGGGCCAGTTTCTCCCGCAGGACCTTGGCCACATAGCCGGAAACGGAGGGGACGTCCGTCCCCTTGATGACCTCTTCTATCTTCTTATATAGGGAGGCCGGGATGGATACATTCATCGATTCTTTTTCCATGATTTTCCTCTACAGGCTCAATTTATATACGAATCGGCGTTTTTTTTCAACCTCCACTCGTCGTGGCATCGCTACGTTGTGGCCCCTTGGCGATGTCGCTCTCCTATCGATTAAGGCGAGATGGTGGGTCAGAAAGTATTTCGGCAATCCTTCATTCAGCCTTGACCAAGGAGAGGGGTGTTGGCTCGGAAGTCCGTCGACGACTGAGCGGGCACGGTTTCTCTCCGCAGGAGAGAAGAGCGAGGGAGGAGGTCGAAGCGAAGTCCCTCGCTGGGGAACTGAGCGGGCTGACGAGCCAATACCCCGAGCCTAACTTGACAATCCCCGCCTTTTAATGTTTATTATGAATACCGAATGACCGAAGAACCCTCCCCTGCCTTCTGATATGGAAAAAATCACCCATCCGTATATCCGGAAAAGCGTCTTCTCGGGCGTCCTCGACCGGAATCTCCGCAAGCTCGAAAACCGCCTCGGAGTGAACCTCTCCATCCGGGGCGACAGCCTGATCGTGGAGGGCCTGCCCAAGAAGGTCGAGTTCGCCAAGCGCTACTTTGAAAAGATGAGCGAGCTCGAGGAGCGGGGATGCACTCTCCGGGAAGAGGATTTTCATATCGCCCTTGACCTCCTTGAAGGAGGGAACAGCCAGGCCCTGGATTCCTATTT
>JAFGRZ010000299.1 GCA_016934895.1 Candidatus Aminicenantota bacterium | reverse complement strand
TCTGTCGTCGGCCGCGATCTCAAGGAAAAGACCCTCGACCAGCTCACCCCGACCGAGTTTCAGGTTCTCCGGCTCATCGGTCAGGGGAAGAGCAATGACGATATCGCGGAGGTCCTGTTCATCAGCAAGAATACGGTCCGGTCGCATATCAAGAGCATCTATGCCAAGCTGGACACGCACAGCCGTCTCCAGCTCGCCCTGTATGCGATCAATTCCGCCCTGTTTTAGCAGGACATCAAGCAGAGGTTGTCATGAAAAAAGCGCAACGATCCCCCAAAAAGGAGGCCCCTTCGGCCATCCAGACTAACCGGCGCAGGGAGTGGCGCCTCGAACTGCCGCTCTCGACGGTCATCGAGGGCCGCCTTCCCCATGGAGTGAAATTTTCAGAAACGACCACTCTCGAAAACATCAGCGCGACCGGAGCCTACTTCTGTCTCGATTCGGGACTTGTCGTCGGCTCGAGGCTCAATCTGATGATCGATCTTCCCGAGAATCTCACGGCCGGCAAAAACATCAAGCTCAATCTTGGTGGGATCACGGTGCGGCTCGAGGAGCCCGATAAAAAGGGCAAGCGGCAGGGTGTCGCCATCCGGTTCAACAAGGATTTCAAGTTCGTCGAATCCGGAAAAAAGAAAAAGAAAGCGAAATAGCACCTCTGTGTCCATTTTGACGGTGGCGTTGACCGGGGGGATCGCCGCCGGCAAATCCGTTGTGGCTCACCTCCTCGCGGAGAAGGGATGCTATGTCCAGTCGTCCGACCGTCTGGCGCACGAACTGATGAAACCCGGCCGGCCGGCCTGGCGGCAGATCGTCGCGCATTTCGGGCCGGAAATCCTGAACCCTGATAAAACCGTCAACCGCCGCCGACTCGGAGCCATCGTCTTCAACAGCCCAAAGGAAAGACATTTTATGAACCGGCTGATCCATCCTCTCGTTCTGGCTAAAAAAAAGAGGACCGTCCGGGTCCTCGAAAAAAAGGGCGCTCATAAAATCTTTGTATCCGAGGCCGCCTTGACCATCGAATCCGGGTTCATCCCATTCTTCGACAAGGTGATCGTCGTTCATTGCCCAGAGGAACTTCAGATCGAGCGTCTGATGAAAAGAGACGGAATCACGCGGCGGGAAGCCGGCCAAAGGATCCGGAGCCAGATGCCGACGGCTGAAAAAATCAAGCGAGCGGACTATCTCATCGAAACGTCGGGTTCCCTGGACGACACCGCCGCCCAGACTCAAAAAGTGTACCGGCAACTGCTTCAAGATCAGCGGTCAAAAAACCGGGCGAACAAACCGGCGACGGTTAAGATGCGGAGGCCAGTCCGGCGGCGAGAAGCGGGATCATGATCTCATGATGGCCGATGAAATAGAATCCTTTCCCTTTCTTTGCCACCGGGCGCCGGACGACATTCTGTTCCGGCCGGTAGTGATGGATGAAATCGAACACGGCGGTGGAGAATCGCTCGAGTTTCACTCCTCTATTCCGGTTGTAGCTGAGGGCTTTTAGGAAGACTTCAGGGAGCACGACGGCCGAGCCGACGTTGACATAGACTCCCCCGCCTTCGAGATTTTCCAGCAGCGTACAAAAACGGAAGAAATCGGTCAAAGACGTCTTTCCCAGGGCTTCGCCCGAAACTCCGGGATGGAAGTGGATGGTATCGGTCCCGACGGCGACATGGACGCTCACCGGGATCCCGAGTTCCCGGGCGGAAAAGATCAAGCTGAGACTTCTGTGCGGCAGCCGGGATTGAGATTGGGCCATCATCCGGCCCACCGCTTCGCCCAGTCCGGTCCCTCGGCGCGCGCCTTCACGGATGGCCCTGTTCAACCACTCGCCCGTCTCGCGGGCCACCCCGAACATTCCGGATGAAATCCGGCTCGGCACGTCCTCGGACGTGCGGCCGCAATAGGCGATTTCAAAATCGTGGATGATCCCGGCGCCGTTGAGGGCGAGGCCCGTGATCCAGCCGTCTCTCATCAGCCGGATGATCACGGGATTGAGCCCCACCTTGATGACATGGGCGCCCAGGGCAAAGATGACGGCTCTCCCCTTCCTTCTGGCCGCACGGATCCGGGCCAGGAAGTCCTTGAAATCCTTCGCGGCCAGGATGTCCGGAAGACCGTCGATGAATGCGTCCAGACCCTCGCCGGGCTCGAAGGGTCGGCCGAAGTCGCGGATATTCACCTTGCTCGCACGGTCATGGAGGGGGATCGTCTTCAGCCCCGAGGGAAAGGATCGCCGCGCGTCCCGGGTTTTCGGACGGCGCCGGGGCAAGGAGGGTTTGCCGTGGGAGCGGGCTCTTGGCACTGGGCGCTCATTTCCTGGGGAGCCTATTTTTCAGGTCCTGTCCGGAGCGGAACTTGATGCGTTTGCCCCTTTTTATTTTAATTTGTTGTTTCCGACGGATGTCCCGGCCAAAGCCTGTTTTCTTGTCGACCACCCGGAAACTTCCGAACCCCCGAATCTCCACTTTCTGATTTTTCTCCAACGCATCTTTCAAGGATTTCAGGATCGTTTCAACGATGAGCAGCGACTTGGCCCTGTTGAATTCCGAATTCTTCTCGATCGCCAGGGCGATATCGTTCTTGATCATCAGAATCTCCT
>JAFGRZ010000298.1 GCA_016934895.1 Candidatus Aminicenantota bacterium | reverse complement strand
CGTGTCTACCAATTCCACCACTTCGGCAATCACGCGGGAGGTTGTCCCGGTATTCTATCTATCGATATCCGGGGAGGTTTCTTTCTTGGGAGGCTCTTTCTTTTTGGCCTCGGGCTGCTGTTTCTGAGCATCGGACTTCGGCTCTTCGGTTGCCGGAGTGACCGCCTGCTTGTCTCCGGTTTCGGCTGCGGTCGCTTCTTTCGGCGCCTCGTCGGGCGCGGTTGCCGGCTGCTGCGTCTCGCCTACGACGGGCACTTCCTTCTCGCCGCTGACGACCGACTTGTCACCTTTGGCCGAAAGGATCCACAGGCCCATCGACGTCAGCATGAAGATGATGGCGCCGAAGGTCGTGACTTTGCCCAATAGCGTGGCCGCTCCCCGCGGTCCGAAGGCCGTCTGGCTGCCCGCGCCGCCGAACGCGCCGGCCAGGTCGGCCGCCTTGCCCGATTGCAGAAGGACGGCGATGATCAGGATGATGCAAACCAGAACGTGAATGGTGATGAGTATCGTGTTCACTTCTTTTCCTTATACGCTTTTATCGCCTCTCGCACGATCTCGATGAACGACTCGGCCTCAAGCGACGCTCCTCCAACGAGAAAACCATCGATGTTTTTTTCGCTCAGCAGGGCAAACGCATTCGCCGGTTTGACCGAGCCGCCGTAGAGGATTATAGCATACTCGGCCGGCCCATTTCCATACCTCCGGGTGAGATCCTGCCGGATGTGCGCATGGACTTCTTCGGCTTGGGCGGGCGAGGCGGTCTTCCCCGTGCCGATGGCCCAGACCGGCTCATAGGCGATGATCATCGGCTCGAATCCCTCGAGAGCGATGCCTTCGAGGCCGCCCTCGAGCTGCCGCGAAACGACGGCCATTGTCTCTCCGCGCTCCCGCTCGGCCGGCGTTTCGCCGATGCAGACGATGGGGATAACTCCGGACTTCAAGGCCGCACTGATTTTCTTGTTGACGCCGGCGTCCGTCTCTCCGAAGAACTGCCGCCTCTCGGAATGGCCGATGATCACGTACTGGCAGCCGGCATCCTTCAACAGCGGCGCCGAGACTTCCCCCGTGAAGGCTCCTCTGTCCTCCCCATGCAGGTTTTGCGCCGCCAGTTGCACTGCGCTTTCCTCCACGATCTTGAAGACTTCGCTGAGCGCCGTGAACGGAGGCGCAAGGACAATCTCGGCCTCAGGAAGTTCCATGGAAGCCCGGACGACCGCCGTGGCCAGGTCTTTGGCCTCGGGAATGGTCATGTGCATCTTCCAGTTTCCGGCGACAAAAGGCGGTTTTTTGGCCATGTTGAATTCTCCTTATGGACTATCGCAAAGCATCGATGCCAGGGAGGGTTCCCGACGCTAGATATTCCAGCGAGGCGCCTCCCCCCGTGGAAATGTGGGTGATCCTGTCGCCGACCCCGGCTTTCGAGACGGCCGCGATGGAATCACCGCCTCCGATGATGGTCGTGGCCGGAGCGGCCGCGACCGCCTCGGCGATCTTCATCGTCCCCGCGGCGAACCGGTCGATCTCGAAAACACCGAGAGGCCCGTTCCAGAAGACCATCCTGGCCGAGGCGATTGTTTCGCCGTATCGCCGCGCCGTTTCCGGGCCGATATCCACGGCCATGCGGTCGGCCGGAAAAGGGAAGGAAGAGACGACTTCGGTCGCCGCGTCCTTTTCGATCGCGGAGGCCAGCAGATGATCGCCGGGAAGGACGAAGCCGGCTGTCTTCATTTTAGCTTTCTCCAGGATCCCGAGGGCCAGCTCGATCTTGTCCTCCTCGACCAGCGATTTCCCGACTCCAAGGCCCTGAGCCTTGAAAAACGTGTAGGCCATGGCGCCGCCGATCAGGATGTGATCGGCCTTGTCAAGGAGATTTTCGATGACCGGGATCTTGTCGGAGACCTTGGCTCCTCCCAGGATGACCACATATGGTTTCTCGGGGGAGTGGACGGCGCGGCCAAGGTATTCGACCTCCTTCTGGAGAAGCAACCCGGCCGCCTTTTCCTTGACGAATTGAGCGATGGCCACGACCGAGGCATGGGCCCTGTGACAGGCCCCGAAGGCATCGTTGACATAGGCGTCGATGCCGCGGGCCAGCTCCCCCGCGAAAGCGGCGTCATTGGATGTCTCGCGCGCCTCGTAGCGGATATTCTCGAGCAGAAGGACCTGGCCTTCCCGGAGTCCCTTCTTGAGCCTTTCGACTTCAGCGCCAACGACGGCCGGGGCCAGGGTGATTTCCTTCCCGATGAGCTCGCCCAGCCTTTTCGCCACCGGCCGCAAACTCAACTTGGGATCGGCTTTTCCTTTCGGTCGTCCCAGGTGAGAGGCAACGACCAGCCCGGCCTGCTTTTCCAGAAGGTATTGGATGGTCGGCAGGGACGCCCGGATACGGGTGTCGTCCCGGATCCCGCCTTGTTCGTCCAGGGGGACGTTGAAATCAACCCGCAGGAAGACCGTCTTCCCGGCGAAGGAAATGTCCTCGAGGCGCTTCATCGCCCTCAGCCGAAGATATATTTGATCAGGTCACGGAGCCGGCAGGAGTAGCCCCACTCGTTATCATACCAGGCCAACACCTTGACCAGGTTCTCATCGACCAGCTTGGTGTACTCGGCGTCGACGATGGCGGAGTGGGGGTTGGACATGAAATCGACCGAGACAAGAGGCTCTTCGGAGTAGGCGAGAATGCCCTTGAGTTCGCCCTCGGAGGCCGTCTTGAAGGCGGCGTTGACCTCTTTGTCAGTCGTTTTGGTCTTGAGCAGGGCGACCAGGTCGACCACCGATACATTGGGAGTGGGAACGCGGATGGAGATCCCGTCGATCT
>JAFGRZ010000297.1 GCA_016934895.1 Candidatus Aminicenantota bacterium | reverse complement strand
TTCGAGCGGATCGTCGGCGGGGTCGGCCGCAGCCACGGCGGCGGGTCTTGTCGGGTTCGCGATCGGAACCGAGACCTGGGGTTCGATCATCTCACCCTCTACGCGGTGCGGTGTCGTCGGTCTCCGGCCGACCTTCGGACGGGTCAGCCGCGCCGGCGCTATGGCCTTGAGCTGGACCATGGATAAAATCGGCCCGATCTGCCGGTCGGTCGAAGACTGCGCCCTCGTCTTCGAAGCGATCCGCGGCCCGGACGGCCGGGATCTCACCGTCGCAGACCATCCCTTCGATTGGGAACCCGGCCGGCCCCTGGAATCCATCCGCATCGGCTACCTGAAAGAAGCCTTCGAAGAAGACCACAGGACAAAAAAGAACGATGATGCCACCCTCGAGGTCCTGCGCTCGGCCGGGATCGAACTCATCCCTTTCGAGGTTCCCGAAAACCTCCCTGTCGAGCCCCTGGCCATCATCCTGAGCGCCGAGGCGGCGGCCGCCTTCGATGAGCTCACGCGCTCGAACCGCGACGACCTGCTGGTCCGGCAGGACCGGGGCGCTTGGCCCAACGCCTTCCGCCAAGCCCGTTTCATCCCGGCCGTCGAGTACATCCAGGCCAACCGCATCCGGACGCTCCTGATGAAGGCCATGGCGGAAAGGATGAAGGATATCGACGTTTACGTGGCGCCTTCCTTCGGCGGGAACAATCTGCTCCTCACCAACCTGACCGGCCACCCGGCCGTGGTTCTGCCGAACGGTTTCGATGAAAAGGGCTCGCCGACGAGCATCTCATTCATCGGCGGGCTGCACAAAGAGGCGGAGGCTCTCCGGGCCGCCCTGGCCTTCGAGCAGGCGACGGACTTTCACACCAAACATCCGGAACTTAAGGAGCCATAAAAAAGGTGGACGCGCTAATTATCCCCTCCGCTCCTCGATTCTTCCCCACCGGGGAGGAGGCAAATTTCCGTCTTTAGCCTCGTCTCAACTGAGAGGCAAGTTGCTTCATTCCCCCCTCCTTGCTCATCAGGGCAGAAACCGATTTTAGCTTTTTCCCTCGCCCTTTGACGGGAGAGGGTCGGGGAGAGGGTGATATCTGATTGCGGCGCCACACCCTCTTTTTGTAGAGCGATCCTACCGGGTGGCTTTTGCCTCGACGCTCATCTCCAAGTCGGGGACGCTGATCGCGCCGTCCATTTTGTCCATGCCGACCTTGAAATCGGCTTTGACCGTCCGCGCCAGACCGTCGGGGGGTGTCGGTGACACGAAACTGAAGCGGAACGATTGCCCGTCATAAAAAAGATCACCCAGGGGAACGTCCGCGAAAGCGCCCATGGTTTCGCTGATCTTTCCTTCCAGATGGCCATCCGTGACCGTGACAACCAACTTGAGAACGTAGGTCGTATCGCCCGCATAGACATCGATCGTCCAGGCGCCGACGACCTTGGACGGGTCTGCCTTCTCCTGGGCCGCCGCTCCGGCGGCCGTCAGGATGATGGCCGCTGCCACCAGCAGCCCGCACAAGCTGATTTTTTTCATATCGGTCCTCCGCTCAGGTTTCGCCTCCCATTATGTCCCATCTCCAGCACAAGAAGCAAGACAGCGGATCGAATCACTTATAATTTTACCGAAAGGTCGGATGCTGAATACCCAAGAAAGTAACCAAGACAAAGGAGGAGTCAGGATACAATGGGAGATACGTCATTCGCAAGTTCTTTCGGATGGCGTTTGGTCCGCTTCGGGTTAGGAAGAGAAGAACAACATTCCACAGGGCTGAGGTCAAGCGCGCACTCGAGCGCTGAGGCCCCAACAGCACCTGGCACCCCTTGACACACGGAAAAAATATGTTAAGATTTACTTGCGGTGTTAACATAGGTTAATAATGATAAATTTAGTTAACACTGTGAGCTAGGGTTAAAGAAGAAGTCTCCGATGATAGACAAAATCTATTTCACCATTCCTCAGGTGGCCCGGATCCTGGGCATCTCCAGGATAGCCGTATACAAAAAAGTCAAGAAGGGTGAGATCCGGGCCATCCGTATCGGCAGAAACTATGCCATCCCCAAAGAGAGGCTGGCCGATATCCTGGGAAAAACTCTCAGGGAGAGCGATAAAAAGGAGATCGACCGGGCGGTCAAGAAGACCGTAAGGGAATACGGCGAGGTCCTGAGGCTCCTGGGGAACGAATGACCAAGACGATATCCATCAAGGAGGTCGAATACACCGCCTTCCGGCTGGCCCAGGAATGGCTGACCTTCAACGAACCGATCCCCGACTTCTCGTTCCGGTTTCCCAATATCCTTGAAAGCTGTCTGGCGACACCCTTCCAAAGCTTCGCCAAAAAATCGCTCTACCCGACCCTTGTTTCCAAGGCCGCGATGCTCTTCTATCTGCTCATCAAGAACCATCCCTTCCAGAACGGAAACAAAAGGATCGCCGTCACAACCCTGCTCGTCTTCCTGTACAAGAATAAAAGATGGATCCAGGCTGATACCCAGGAACTGCTCAATTTCACAATGTGGATCGCTCAGAGCCCGGCGCGGTACAAGGAGGAAGCGGTCCGGGCGATAGAGAGGTTCCTGAAGGATCACCTCCACAAGTTGGAGGATTGATCTTCGGGTCCCCAATCCGACCATCTCAGGGAATGCATCGCAACGGGGGGGTCGCTTTCCCGGATGTCAAATTCGAATCTCATCCCCACTGCGGCGGCTTGACAAGCGGGCGGCATATTTAAGAATATTTGGGCACGATGGTTTCCGCCGAATCGATGATCGTAACCGCCAATCTCCAGAAATACGAAAGGGCAATCGCCGACGGCATGGCCGCCTTGGCGCGGGACAGGATTATCTCTCGCATCTGGAGAAAGGATTGGACCGTCTGGCACGATGATCCGACGGAGATCAAGAACCGCCTGGGCTGGCTGACCTCTCCCCGATCTATGGAAAAAGAGCTGTCGGGGATAAGGACATTCGTCCGCGATATCCGGAAAAGGGACTTCACACACGCCCTGCTCCTCGGCATGGGAGGATC
>JAFGRZ010000059.1 GCA_016934895.1 Candidatus Aminicenantota bacterium | reverse complement strand
TTGGAGACGTTGATGAACTCGAAGGGGCCGGATTCGAGAAGCGTCTTGCTCGGCTGGGTTTTGTGCCCGGTGGCCAGGACGTTGTCGTTCCCGTATTTCTTGCGCAAGGCCATGGTGAGCTCGGAGCCGATCTGCCCGACGGAGCCGGTAACCATGATCCTTTTCATCTCTGCACTCATGAATGACCTCCTTGTGGATAGAATCGTTACGACCGGAAAGGCCGGATGGGACTCTCTTATAGCACAACCCCGTCCCGGATGGCAACAGGAGAAGAGACTTTGCAGGCGCCGGAAAAGAATTGACAAAGCCCGGCGGTATCGCTATAGTCTAGAAACTCGATGAAGGAGGTTTTTATGTACGGAAATGTGAAAGACAATCTGGCCAAAGAGCTGCAGTCCATCCGCGACGCGGGCCTGTTCAAAGAAGAGAGGATCATCATGACCCCGCAGGGCGCCGAGATCGATGTCAAGGGCGGCGGAAAGGTCCTCAACTTCTGCGCCAACAATTATCTCGGCCTGTCCAGCCATCCTAAGGTCATCCAGGCGGCGCACGAGGCGCTCGATAAATGGGGCTACGGCATGAGCTCCGTCCGGTTCATCTGCGGGACCCAGGATATTCACAAGGTCCTGGAGGACAAGATCAGCCAATTTCTTGGGACCGAGGACACCATCCTCTACGCGGCCTGTTTCGACGCCAACGGCGGCGTTTTCGAGCCCCTGCTCTCCGCCGATGACGCCGTCATCACCGACCAGCTCAACCACGCCTCGGTCATCGACGGCATCCGGCTGTGCAAAGCGGAGAGATTCATCTACAAGCACGGCGACATGACCGACCTCGAGGCCAAGCTCAAGGACACGCAGAACAAGCGGTACCGGATGATCGCCACCGACGGCGTTTTTTCGATGGACGGGGACATCGCCAAGCTCCACGAGATCGTCCCCCTGGCCGAAAAATACAACGCCCTGGTTATGGTCGATGACGCCCACGCGACCGGATTCATCGGGAAGACGGGCCGCGGTACCCCGGAGTACCGGAACGTCACCGGGAAAATCGACCTCATCACCGGCACCTTGGGGAAGGCGCTGGGCGGGTCTTCCGGAGGCTTCGCTTCCGGACGGAAAGAAGTTATCGGCCTCTACCGGCAGCGCTCCAGGCCCTATCTCTTCAGCAACACCGTCTCGCCGGTCGTCATCGCCACTTCGATCGCTATTTTCGACCTCCTCACGGAGACGACCGATCTTCGCGACAAGCTGGAGTTCAACTATAAATACTTCCGGAGCCAGATGGCCGAGGCCGGCTTCGACATCCCGCCGAGCGATCATCCGATCTGCCCGATCCTGCTCGGTAAGTTTGAGAATGACGCCAAGCTTTCCCAGGACATGGCCCGAGACCTGCTCAGCGAGGGGATCTATGTCATCGGCTTCTACTATCCCGTCGTCCCCAAGGGTCAGGCAAGGATCCGGGTCCAGCTTTCCGCCGCGCACGAAAAAGAGCACCTCGACAGGGCCATCGCGGCTTTCACCAAGGTCGGGAAGAAATACGGCGTTATTCAGTGAAAACGGGCGATCAGCGGGTCAAGCCGGCTTTTTGACCCACTCTCCGGATTCCTTCTGGATCCACCAGCCGGGAGAGGCGTCTCTCTGCCAGCTCTCGGCGAAGATCTTCCGGATGCGGTCGATTTGGCCGGCCTCGATGTTGAGGGCCTTGGCCACCTCGGCGTAGAGCTTTGTCCGGTCGCTGTTTTCGTCCTTGACCATTCCCCGCAGGGCGGCTTTGGTCTTGAGGTCCAGGCCGCCTTCGTCCCGGATCTCGACCCGGCCGTCGTTCGTCTCGCCGACGTTGCCGGAGTCATAGAAGGGCTTGAGGTTCGGGAACCTCTGTTTCATCGACTCCTTGAGCGCCCGGATGGCCGGGTTGGACACGGTCGTCTCCTCCTGGGCGAACGCCGCCGGGACGAAGCGGAATCCGGTCGACCGGAGGACGGACCGCGCCTCTTCCCGGACGGTCTCGGCCGCCGTCTGGTCCTTGGCGTCCCTTTTCCGGATCTCCTCGACGATCTCGTCGGCCGCCTGCTTGACCGTTGCCTCCGGGAAATAGATGTTGACCGTGATGCAGGCAAGAACCAGGGCTATCGCGGCCGCGGCCGCTCCGAATCCGAGGTGTCTTGTTTTCATGGGGGGCTCCTCCTTGGGTTATTTTTTCTCCGGCTGGGCTTCCGATTGCCCGACGCGCTCGAGCCGGCTCATCATTTCCTTGAAGCTGATTTTCTTGTCCGGCATCCTGTTGATGACATTTATACCAAAAAGCGCCGGTTTCTTCACCAGGTATTCGAGGCCGTTATCATGGATCGTCCCGTTGAGGGTGAAGATGTCGTTTTTCAGCGTGCTGACGATGCCGATCTTGGCGTAGCGGAAGCCGCGGATGAAACGCATAAAAAACTGGCCCATGCCGGCGGACGCCTTTTGTCCTGAGCTCAAGACGGTCAGGTTATCGACGGCTTTCAGGCTGAAAGTCTGGGAGACGCCCTTCCGCGGCACGGACTCCAGGCTCAAGACGAAGCTTTCGGGCTGCCCGTACGAAATCGTCAGGCCGCGGATCTCGCCCTTGATGATCCCGGTCATCTCGCCGAACGGGACGATGTCGGTGATCTTCTTCAGGTTCAGGTCCCGGAGCTCGACGTCGCCCGAGATCTTCCGGCCCTTGGCCAGGGGGTTCGAGACGGCAAGGTTCCTGACGACAACCCGGCCGCCGAAAATGTCGATGCCGGCCTCTCCTTTGGTCGTGATCCCGGCGGGCGTGATGTCCAGGACGGGAAAGTCGATCTTCGCTATGCCGGTCAACGGGAATTGGGCCGTAGCCACGGGCAGACTGGATAGGTCGAGCTCGGGCAGGCGCAGCGACGCGGTCCCATGGAATCCCCCCGCCGCGGGGTCGATCATCAACGCGATCTCGCTGAACTCGAGTCGGCCGCCGAAGAGATCCAGCGTGAAGTTTTCGATCTGATAGGCATTTGTCCCGGCGTGGACGTTTAGGACCGGAGGCTGAAGCGTGAGCGAAGGCATGCGGATTTCAAGGATTTCGAGGATGCCTTTGTCGGCGGGCCCGCCGCGGCCGGGCAGCGCCAAGTCCCGGCCGTGAGAAGAGTCATCGTCTTCTGCAGCGGGCGGGGCCTCGCCGAACTGGAGATGGACCGGCAGCTCCGCTTTGAGGCCTCGCATCGACAAGTTGGCGGCGTGATTCTCGATGTCGCTCGCATCGACTTTCACGCGGCCGTCGACCGTTGTTCCGCTTTTGTCTTGCCTGAGGGCGAGGTCGGCCGCAATCTCCCCGGCGAGATGCAGGCGGTTTTCCGGAGGAACGCCGGACTGGGAATACAGGGAATAGAGAGGCTCGAGTCCGACGTTCGCACCGGTGGTGAGGTCGAAGGATAAAGACGGTGTGAGGCGGACGTCCCCGGCGATGCTCACCTCTCCGAGCCCGGGAAACGCGAAGTTGACTGAAAGGCCCTCGATCGTCCCGGAGGCGGGTTCATAGCGGCCGGCGAGGTCGGCCTTAAGGGGGTGTTTGCTCCAGGAGATATATAATTCCTTCCAGAGGGATTCGCCGCTGGCCAATTCGAGCGTGCCGGTGGACTTGATGCCACCCGTGGAGAGTTCGTAGTCGCCCTGGAACCGGATATGGGGGCTGAGCGAGTCGGAGGCGATGGTGAACGTGGGGTCGTTGAATGTCATCCCGGAGATATCGGCATCGCCGGAGAATTCCCAGCCCGCGCCCGGGCGGAAGCGGTTCTTCGCGTCGAGCACAATGTTCATGGATCCATCGGCCTTCCAGTCGTCCAGGGCAGGAAGAAGAAAGGGTCCGAGAAGCTCGCGTAGGGCCGGGATCTTCAGTTCCCGGCTTTCGAGGTGCGCCTGCTTGACGCCGCGGGGCGCCGCATCGAAGCGCCCCGAAAGGCGGAGCGGAGACAGGGTGGGAAGCTGCACGTCGAGGTTGGAGACGACAACGGATTTCCGGGCGATGTTGGCGCGGGCGGCGCCGTTGGCTTCAACCGTGTCGAAGGAAAGGTTCTTGTTGCAGGGGAGCGAAACGGACACTCCCTCAAGCGCCGCATCCAAACGGGATATATTTGCGGAATCCTTTCCGCCCTCGGCCAGTAGGCGGATTGAAGAATTCTTGATATTCAGGTTTTTGAGTGATACGGCTCCCAGCGCGGACCGGATGTCGGCTGAGGCCCGAAAGTCGGGGGCACTGCCTTCGGCCTTGATCTTTCCTGAAAGCTTTAGCTTCAAGGGCAAGCGCAGGCCGGGTCCGGCATATTCCGTGGTCAGGCTGTCGAAGTTGAGGGTGGCCGTGAGCGGGACCGGTTTTTTGGAGGCGTTCTTGACGCTGGCGGCCGACGCGGCGGCCCTGAGCGTCCCGGAAAGTCCCAGCTTGAGAGGGGTCCCGGCTTTGTCATACTCCAGACCGAAGCGGTCGAGCTCGAGCGAAGCTTCGAGGCGGCCCGCTTTGGCGTCCGAACCCAGGGACAGCGTATATGTCCCCGCGAGCCGGCTCCGGCCCCGGAGGCGGACATCCCTGAAGTCCGGGGGAAGGGAAGGGCCGAGCACGACGGCCAAGGATTCCAGGCTCTCGAAGCGGTAGTCGCCCGAGGCCTCGAGGGAGAGCGGCTTGTTGAGCCCGGCAGAACCGGAGCCGGACAAGGCGACGAGCCCGGGGACGGCGAGAGCCAGCTTATCGACTTGGAGTCTGTTCTCAGACGCGTTCCAGGCCCCATCGATGTTGAGGGTCAGGTCCTTGAGGATGTGGACTCTCCCGGCGGCGGTGATACGAGACGCGTCGAGCGCAAGGCGGAGGTTCCCTGCCACGGACGGAGCGAGTGTCAGGCTGCCGTCAACGCGCAGGGGCGATTCCAGGGACAGGCGTCCTTCGTTCATCCCGGCGGTGACCTTATTGGACGCCAGACGGAGGTCATAGACGTTTGCCGCGGCGGCCTCGGAGAGCGCCAGGGTGAGATTATCGAACGCGAAACTCTGGCCGGGAAGCGCAATGGTCAGGCGGCCGCACGCGATCGATGCCTGCCGTGTATACGCCAGGATGCTGGAAGTTTGCTGCAGAATGCCCCGGAAATCGATCGGCACAGGGGAAATTTTTTCCTGGTCGAAGCGGAGCTCCGCGATATCGACATCGACCTTTTCAAACGCCGGCTTTATTCCCTTGAGAAGCTTCCTGAGGTTGCCCGCGGCCTCGATCCGGCTGACGGCGACATCCGTCGTAAAGATGGGTGATCGATAAGTCGTCCTGACATCCGAGACCATGACCCGGAGAGGAAAAAATTCATAGTCGAGCTTGCCGATCTGGATGGGAAAGCCGGCCTTTTTGGCGATGTAGCTCTGGGCGACCCTTTTGACGAGCGGCTTGTCGAAGAGGACGAGCAGCGCGGCGACGGCGAGGAGGATAACGATGCTGCCCAAGGCGAGCCCTCCGAATTTCAAGACTCTCTTCAGGCTTTTCCTCATAACGACCGACGCCTCATCCTAATGGATAATGAATTCCTCTTCCGGATTCCTTGCCCGGAATCTTTGGGCGATTTGAGCCAATGATATTAATAAAAAAGAGGGGAGTCAAATGCGGCCAGAAGAACTTCCAATCTGCGGAGACAGGTGATAGAAAGAAACAGGTTTGCATTTGTAGCCCAATTGTGCTACCATTCCATTCAGAAATGGAGGTCGCATCATGAGCAAAACGGCGACAGTACGGGCCCGGGTTGAGCCGAAGCTAAAGGACCGTGCGGAAGGCGTTTTCCGTCGGCTTGGCATGAGCGCGACCCAGGCGATAACGATATTCTACAAGCAGGTCGAACTGCGCGGCCGGCTGCCGTTCGATATCGCCATTCCGACATCCACGACGAGAAGGACGCTGGAGTCGACGGACGCCGGGCGTGATCTTGTCATTTGTGAGGATGCGGACGATATGTTCAAGAAACTGGGGATTTGATGGTTTCCCCGGTTTATACCAAGCAGTTCGAGAAAGACGTCAAGCGGGCCGTTCGTCGGGGGAAGAATCTCGAAAAGTTCAAAATCATCGCCAGGACCCTTTTAGCCGGAGAAACCCTTGACGATATCCACCGGGACCATCGCCTCATCGGGAGCTATGTAGGCCGACGAGAATGCCATATCGAATCGGATTGGTTGCTGATTTACAAGATGGAAGAAAAGCGGATCATTTTTGAGCGGATGGGCACCCATTCGGAT
>JAFGRZ010000296.1 GCA_016934895.1 Candidatus Aminicenantota bacterium | reverse complement strand
GAGTGGTCGATCAGGAACGCCTGCTAAGCGTTTGTCCTGGTTTACGCCGGGACCGTGGGTTCGAATCCCACCCTCTCCGCCAGCTTCGTGTTCGATCATTGTGAAATATCCATCCATTTCCGGTGGTTTTGACAACCGGGTTATCATTTGATAAAGCAAGTCTACATATGAGCCTTCACATTATCCTCGTCGGGCTCGGCCAGGTTGGCCTTTATCTGGCCAAGATGCTTTCCCGAGAGAACCATAACGTCGTCGCCATCGAGTCCGACCTGCCGTGTTGCCGCGAAGCCGGCGAAATCCTGGATGTCCAAGTGATGCACGGGCAGGGGACGGACCATCGCCTTTTGGAGCAAGCGGGCATCCGGCAGGCGGACATGATCATCGCCCTCACCGGGAACGACGATCAGAACATCTTGACCTGCCAGATGGCCGCCCGCTATGGTGTTGGGCGCAAAATCGCCCGCATCCGCAATCCCCTGTTTTATGAGAACCCCCCGCTTTTTAACCTGTCCCAGTGGGGTGTGGATGTGGCCATCCAGCCTGAAATGGAAACGGCCAAGGAGATCGTCCTCCTGATCAAACGGAGCGCGGCGACGGACGTTCTGGAGTTCGCCGAGCACAAGGTCCAGCTCATCGGCATCCGTCTCGACGGGCTCTGTCCCGTCCTCAACGAGACGGTTCAAAAGATCAGCCAGAAGTATCCGGAACATGTTTTCCGCGCGGTCGCCATCCTCAGGAATAACAAGACCATCATCCCCGGCGGGCAGGATCTCTATCTTCAAAGGGACCAGGTCTTTTTCATGGCCGAATCGGAGATTATTCCAAAGATCGCCGTCTTGATGGGCAAATCCGACGAAAAATTGAACCGCATCATGATCCTGGGAGGGGGGAAGATCGGCCGGTCTACGGCCCATCTCCTGGAAGAAGAGAAGGATCTGGAAATCAAGCTGATCGAATCGAATCCCGACAAAACGCAGCGGCTGGCCGATGAGCTTCTGCATACCCTGGTCATTCAGGGGGATGGCCGGAATTTCGACCTTTTGGCTACGGAAGGAATCCTCGAAACCGATGCTCTGGTGAGCGTCACGGACGACGAAGAAACCAACATCCTGACCAGCCTCCTGGCCAAACATCTGGGCGTGACCAAGACGATCGCCCTGGTCAGCCGGGAAGAGTACCTTCCTATCATGGCCCCGATCGGAGTCAACGCCGCCGTCAACATCAACCTCATCACCTCCAATTCCATCCTCCGGCTGATCCGGCGCGGCGACGTCGTTTCCTTGGCCAGCCTGCCCGGAGTCGACGCGCAGGTCGTCGAATACAAAGTCCCCGCCGGAGCTAAGATCGCCAAGAAGCCGCTGAGCCGGATTGATTTTCCCAAAGATGCCATCGTCGGTGCCGTAACCCGGGACGGCGGTGTCATCATTCCCATAGGAGAAACCCTGATCCAGCCGGGAGACCATGTTGTCGTCTTTTCGCTGCCGCGTGTCCTGCCGGATGTAGAAAAGCTCTTTATGCGCTGAAGAAACAGGATGAATTTCCGGGCCGTTGTCGCCATTCAGGGATTGTTGCTCGTTTTCCAGGGGCTTTTCATGGTCCTGCCCCTGGGCTTTTCCCTCTACTACGGCGATGACGATGTTATCCCCATACTCATATCTGCGGGGATCACTCTTGCCGTCATCTCCATTCGCGTGGACGGACAGCCCGTGCCGCCGACAGTCGTCATCAATATTCTCGGTTTCATTTTTCTTTACATCGTGATCTTCGCTGTGGCCTCCATTGCGATGAGTCTGCTGGGGCTCGATTTCGACAGCGCCTTTTCCTCGGTCGCGGCCACTCTGGGGAATGTGGGCCCCGGGCTTGGTGTTGTCGGGCCGGCCGCCCACTACTTTCATGTTCCGATGATCGGCAAGTGGATACTGGCCTTTTGCATGCTGGCCGGGCGGCTCGAAATCTATACCGTTCTTGTTCTCTTCACAAGGGGATTTTGGAAATAGCGTGAGCGGGCAAACCGAGACGGGTCTTCCCATTCAGTCAAGGAGGGAAAAAATGAACAAGCGGGGCGCTTTGATATATCTCTTTCTTGGAATCTGGCTTCTGGTCCCGGGATGTCAAAAGCACCCGGATCCCGATTCCTATCTGGAAGTCCGGAGGGCGTTCCAGGATCCGCCGGCGGAATACCGGAGCGCGCCGCTATGGGTTTGGAACGACCGGGTGACCAAGGAAGCCATCGAGACGCAACTGGCCGATTTCCGGTCCAAGGGAATCGGCGGGGTGTTCATCCATCCCCGGCCGGGCCTGATCACACCGTATCTATCAGAGGAATGGCTGGAGCTCTGCCGGCATGCCGTCATGACCGGAAAATCCCTCGGAATGAAAGTCTGGATCTACGACGAGAACTCCTACCCCTCGGGTTTCGCCGGAGGGATCGTCCCGGCCGAAATGCCGGACTCAGTCGGTCTCGGACTCAGGCTTCGAAGAGCGAAGCGCCTCCCTGATACTTTCGATGAGCCGCCGATCGTCGTGCTGAGAAAAACGGATTCCGGGTTTGAAGATATCACCTCCTCGGCCATCCAATACGGAGCGGCAGCCGGCCTCAGGGAGGGGGATTATTTCATTTTCGAAATCCAGAGGGCGAAACCTTCTCCCTGGTTCGGGGGGTTTAGTTATGTCGACCTGATGCGCCGCGAAGTCACGGAAAAATTCCTGGAGGTCACTCTCGACGCCTATAACAGGGTCCTCGGGGAGGAGTTCGGAGCCACCATTCCGGGGAGTTTTCAGGACGAGGCCCACATCCTCCCGGCGGGAGGCCCGGATACCGTCAATTTCACGCCGCGACTGTTCGAAGTCTTTCAAGAGAAATGGAGCTATGACCCGCGTCCTCACTTGCCATCTCTTTTCGAGGAATTCGGAGATTGGCGGGCGGCCCGTCACAACTTTTATGCGACGCTTCTCGACCTCTTCATCGAGGGGTGGGCAAAACCATACTATGAATATTGTGAGGCCAACCATCTTCAGTTGACCGG
>JAFGRZ010000295.1 GCA_016934895.1 Candidatus Aminicenantota bacterium | reverse complement strand
GTCAACCGTATCGAACCCGCCGACCCTGAAATCCGCTGAATAGGTCCTCCCGCCGAACTCGACTTGCCGCCCGACTTTTTGATGCCAAACCTGATTGCCGCCGGCGCCGAAACAGAAAATCTCTCCCTCTCCCGTCATGTCATCTTTGGCCTGGGTGCTGAAAAGCACTTCAACCTTTCCGTCCCGATTGATATCTTTCATAAGGAGGCACGGCAGATGAGGTATGCCGAGGTCAGTAGCGAATGATTTGACCTGGAATTGCGCACGATAGGCTTTCTCATCCTGCAGGTTTGGCAGACCGGTGTCGAAAACCCAGAGCTCTTTGCCCTTATCGTCGAGGATGATCAGCTTCGGGCCCTGGATCCTGAACTCGGACGGCTCGCTCGGGGAGGAGCGAAAGAAGAACGTTGCGGCAGCAACGATAACCGCGAGCAGGGGGAGGAGCCATAGAAGCGATTTGGACGTGATCAGCCTGCGTTTCTTCGTGCCGGCTGATTCTTCCCCATTCTTATTCGAGATGCCGTTCAGGCGATCTTTCCGCCAGGCGTCGAGCTCGTCCTTATAAGCGTATACGCGGGACTTGGGAGCCCCATCCATACGGTGGACGGGGAGCCCGAAACTCATCTCCCATCGCCGGCAGGTGCGCTCGTCGCAGTCGAGGTAGCGGGCGATCTCTTTCCAGGAGCTGAGCAGGCCTTGGTTATTCGAGCTCTCAAGCATCATTCATTCCCCGTTATCCTTTTCGACAGGGCCATGTTTTTTCTAGCGCAAACAGAGACGAGAGTCAAGGCCGCAATACAGGGGCAATTCAAGGGACACGATCCCAAATTCAGCAATTTGGGTCATGTCCCCCGAATTGCCAGCCTGTCACCAATTTTCGCTCCCCCGAATTTCCGGGATTTTGACAAAACGGCCCAAAAAAAATATACAATTCCCTGTGATGATGACATTGCCTGTAATTTTAACGGAGGACTGATATGCTGGAATCATACCTTAAGCAGGAATCCGAGCGCCGGAAGCTGGGGATCCCGCCCCTGCCTCTCACCCCGGAGGAGACGGCCGAAGTCTGCCGGCTTCTCGAGAGCCCGCCGGCGGGCCAAGAGGAATTTCTCCTCGACCTCATCAAAAACCGCGTTTCGCCCGGCGTCGACCCGGCCGCCGAGGTCAAGGCCGGCTGGATGGCCAGGATCGCGAAGGGAGAGGCGGCTTCGCCTCTCGTCTCTAAGAAAGACGCCGTCTTTCTCCTCGGGACGATGCTCGGCGGCTATAACGTCGGTCCGCTCGTCGAGCTTCTCGATGATCCCGCTCTTGCCCCCGACGCCGCCGAAGCCCTCAAACACATCATCCTCGTTTACGGAGCGTTCGATGCCGTCGTCGAGAAGTCCGGGAGCAACCTTCACGCCAAAAACGTCCTCGAATCCTGGGCGAACGGCGACTGGTTCCTCAAGCGGCCCGGTTTTCCCGATAAGATGACCTTCAAGGTCTTCAAGGTGGACGGCGAGATCAACACCGACGATTTCTCGCCCGCCAAGCACGCCTCCACCCGTCCCGATATCCCGCTCCACTCGCTGGCGATGGGGGAGACGCGCTTTCCCGGCGGGATCGAGACGATCCGCAAATTCCGCGAGGAGGGCCACCGTGTGGTCTTCGTCGGCGACGTCGTCGGCACCGGCTCCTCGCGCAAGTCCGCCTGCAACTCGGTGATGTGGCACATCGGCGAGGACATCCCCTATGTCCCGAACAAGCGCCGGGAGGGCGTCGTCATCGGCGGCCTGATCGCGCCCATCTTTTTCAACACCACCGAGGACTCGGGCGGGCTGCCCCTCCTGGCCGACGTCGGCCGGATGAAGACGAACGACCTCATCACCCTCGACACCGCGACCGGCGAGATCCGAAACGAGGCCGGTGAGACGATCGCCGAGTTCGAGTTCAAGCCGCCGACCCTGCGCGACGAGTTCCGGGCCGGCGGGCGCCTGAACCTCATCATCGGCCGCAACCTGACGAACAGGGCGCGCCAGGCGCTGGGCCTCGGCCCGGCGGATTTCTTTGTCGAGCCCGACAACCCAAAGCCGAAAGCCCGCCAGGGCTACACCCAGGCCCAGAAGATCGTCGGCAAGGCCTGCGGGCTCAAGGGCGTGCTCCCGCGCACGGCCTGCGAGCCCAGGATGACGACCGTCGGCTCGCAGGACACGACCGGGCCGATGACGGCCGACGAGCTCAAGGAGCTGGCCTGCCTGGAGTTCCAGACCGAGTTTTTCATGCAGTCCTTTTGCCACACCCCGGCCTACCCCAAGCCGGCCGACGTGAAGATGCATCATAACCTGCCCAAGTTCATCGTCGCCCGCGGGGGCGTCGCGCTCAAACCGGGCGACGGCATCATCCACTCCTGGCTCAACCGCTTCATCCTGCCCGACACGCTGGGCACCGGAGGCGATTCGCATACGCGGTTTCCCATCGGGCTGAGCTTTCCGGCCGGATCCGGGCTCGTCGCCTTCGCCGGCGCGCTCGGGTTCATGCCGCTGGACATGCCGGAGTCGGTCCTCGTCCGCTTCAAAGGGAGCCGCAATCCCGGGATCACCATCCGGGATGTCGTCAACGCCATACCCTATCAGGCGATCAAAGAGGGCTTGCTCACGGTCCCCAAGCAGGGGAAGAAGAACATCTTCAACGGCCGCATCCTGGAGCTGGAAGGCCTGCCCGACCTGACCGTCGATCAAGCCTACGAGCTGACCAACGCCTCGGCCGAAAGGTCGGCGGCGGGAAGCGTCATCGATCTCAGCGAGGAACAGGTCGCCAAGTATCTCCGGAGCAACATCGCCCTGATGAAGCGGATGATCGCCGAGGGCTATGAGGACGCCCGGACGCTCAAGAGGCGGATTAAGGCCTGCGAGAAATGGCTGCGCAAGCCGCGGTTGCTGCGTCGTGACAAGAGAGCCGAGTCCGCCGCCGAGATCGAGATCGACCTGTCGGAGATCAAGGAACCGATCCTGGCCTGCCCCAACGACCCCGATGACGTCAAGCTTCTCTCCGAAGTGGCAGGAGACAGGATCGACGAGGTCTTCATCGGCTCCTGCATGACCAACATCTCCCATTTCCGGGCCGTCGGCAAGATCTTCCAGGGCGCGGGATATCTGACGACAAGAGTATGGCTGACTCCGCCGACCAAGATGGACCAGGCCCAGCTGATGAAGGAAGGGTACTATTCGATCTACAGCTCTGTCGGCGCTCGGACCGAGATTCCCGGCTGCTCGCTGTGTATGGGGAATCAGGCGCGGGTCCGGCCCCAGGCCACGGTCCTCTCGACCTCCACCCGGAACTTCGACGACCGGATGGGGGACGGGGCCCGGGTGTACCTCGGGTCGGCGGTGCTCGCCGCCGTCGCCGCGCTCAAGGGCCGGCTGCCGACCGTCGAGGAATATATGACCGTGTTGAAGGAGAAAGTCGAGCCGGCGGGCGCCGAGATCGACCGCTATCTCGACTTCGACGAGATGGGCGATTTCACCCTCCACTACACCGGCGCCCATTTCTGAGTGGCAAAAATTTGCCCGAGATGAGGACGACTGTGAGAGCCGCCCCTGCGCCGTTGGGGGCATTGTTTCATTGTCATCGCGAGGAGCGAAGCGACGCGTCGGTCTCCTGGAATCCCTTGAGATCACCACGGCTTCTTCCAGAAGCCTCGTGATGACCCTATGAGTCGGAATGTCCCCCTCCTCCCTGCCTCCTCCCGCCAGGGGGGAGGAGGAAATATTGGATGGGAGAGGGTTTGGGAGAGGGTGAAGGATTATGAGGGGCAGATAGGAGATAAGATGATTGATTTGCGCGGTAAGAAAGCTTTGATCACCGGAGGCTCGCGGGGGATCGGACGGGCGACGTCCATACTTTTCGCCAAGGCCGGGGCCGATGTCGCCGTCACCTACCAGCGTCGAGAGGAAGCGGCGGTCGAAGTGAAGAAAACGGTCGAAACCCTGGGGCGGCGATGCCTGACCACGAAGGTCGAAATATCCGATCAAACGGAGGTCAAGCGGGCGGTTGATGGAATCATTCATGAATACGGACGGATCGATGTCCTCGTCAACAACGCCGGCATCTGGACCTACCTTGAGATCGGGTCGGGCGATGTCAAGGCCTGGAAGGAGACCATGGAGATCGACCTGGACAGCGCCTACTATTTCACCGACGCCGTCGTCCATCACATGAAGAAAAACAAGCAAGGAGGGATCATCAACGTCGGCTCGACGGCCGGAATCCGCGGCGAGGCTTTCCATTCCCATTACGCCGCGACGAAGGGTGCCCTCAACGCCCTGACCAAGTCCTGGGCCGTCGAGTTCGCTCCCCACAACATCCGCGTCAACCTGGTGGCGCCGGGCTGGGTGGAGACGGATATGTGCGCCGGAGTTTTCAGCGACCCGGCCTTCAAAGAAAGCGTCCGCCAGTCCATTCCACTCAAGAGAATCCCGCCGCCCGAGGACATCGCCGGGCCGATCCTTTTCCTGGCCTCCGGCCTGGCCCGCCACATCACCGGCGCCATCATCAATGTCAACGGCGGTGCCGTTCTCTGCGGGTAGGCTCGGGGTATTGGTTCGTCAGCCCGCTCGCGCCCCCGGCGAGGTCGCTCGCTCCAAACTCCTCCTTCGCTCTTCTCTCCTT
>JAFGRZ010000294.1 GCA_016934895.1 Candidatus Aminicenantota bacterium | reverse complement strand
GTGAGATAGCGCAGATACCCGTCGATCTTTTCGGCGGAGACGGTTCGATCGACGAAGTCTTTAAAGGCGGCCGTGTCAGCGGGGGGAGGAGCGGCTTTTTTGCAGTGGATGAAGCCGGGATAGATGACCACCAAGATCGCGGCGGCCGCTAGAAAAGGCCTTGCAGAGGCAGGTGACTTCCGGTCCATGATGTCTTCGGCAGGACCAATTATATTATTCTCCCCGCGAAAAGGAAATACGCCCATTCGGCGTCCGCGGATTCGTTTTTGTCTTGACAGCCTTTTTTAGGCAAACTATATATATAGGGCCAATCGTTTGGCCTTGATTTCGGCAGCAGAAAGAACAGATGCTCAGTTTCTCCTACCGGAACAGCATCCGCATCCTCAAATATCTTCCCCTCTGTCCCTGGCCGGAAGCCGTAGGTCTCGCCAATATCCCGAAGGACGGGCCTCTCATTTATATCTATAATCACCAGACGACACGGGTCGAACCGTTGTTTCTGGCGTTGGCTGCCCCCCCCGACCCGCCCATCCGTTTTTTCGTGGATGCCAAGGTGGCCGATCCCGCCATCCTCGCCGAGACGCTCAAGGATGTCCGGAATTCCGTTTTCTCGCTCAGCGCTCAGGAGAAGTGGGCGCGGCATAGCCTGACGCGAAAGTTAATGGAAAAGACCAGCCGGATGCTGACCGTTTTCCTGACCGCCAACATCACCCGCTACAATTTTATCCCGGTCTTTGTGCACCCCCCCGGCTCGCCCGAAGAAGAATCCATCAAGCGGAGAATCAACCGGGAAGCGATTGAAAGCTGCCTCAGGTCGTTGGAGAACGATGAGCCCGTGGCCATCGCGCCGCGAGGGGGATACACCCATCAAGAGGCGACGAGAAGCCACGTCCCGACCACCCTGCCTTCCCTGGCCGAGATGCTCCAGAAACAGGGCAAAACGCTGAAGATCGTTCCCAGCGTGATCCAGGAGAAACCCCAGCTCGGCTTCGCGACATATAAAAGATATATCGCCGACAGGATCCTTCCGTACCGGGTGTTTCGTTTGCTGCTTCAGCGCCTTGGGATCAAACGGTACGAGCGTCCCCGGATCACCGTTCAGTTCCTGCCGCCGGTGACTTTCCCGTGCATCGACTCGAGCAAAGAGGAAAAAGTCCAATTCGTCCTGCACCTTCAGAAGATCATGCTCGATGTCCTGAACAGGGATTGAGCGGCCGGCCGACGGCCTGCTCGTCAGCCCTGAAGAACCTCTGAGACCGGGTCCCGCGGCAGCATCTTCAGCAACCGTTTGAGCAGAAACGCGATCATTTTGACAAGGGAAATCCCCTTAGTGATAGAATATGGGCATTGCCATGGCCGAATATCGCTATCCGCGCGGCTCCGTCCTGTACCGCAATTTCCACAAATTTTTCCCGCTGATCAGGTCCGGCCGAGGTGTTTTCCTCTATGACGTCGACGGGAAAAAATATCTGGACGCCAGCGGCGGAGCTGCCGTTGTCAACATCGGCCACGGCAGCAAAGAGATCGCGGCCGCCCTTTCCCGGCAGGCCGGAAAGACGGGCTATGTGAGCGGCGTTCAATTCACCCACGAACCCGTCGAACGGCTGGCGGCGCAAGTGGCTTCTTTCCTGCCATTTCCGGCCGGCAAGGTGTTTTTCCTGACATCCGGCTCCGAGGCCATCGAAGCGTCCGTCAAGCTGGCCCGGCAGCACTGGGTCGAGAACGGGCGGCCGGATAAACACCGGGTCATCTCTCTCCAACCGAGTTATCACGGAAACACCCTGGCGGCGCTGTCGCTGTCGGCGCGGAGGCATTACCAGGAGACTTTCCGGCCGCTCCTCATCAGGAGCGCCAGGATTCCGGCGCCCTATTGCTACCGCTGCCCGTGGGGCCGGACGCCGCCCGACTGCGGAGTCAAGTGTGCCCACGAGCTGGAGAAAGCCATCCGGAGAATCGGCCGGGAAAAAGTCTCGGCCTTCATCGGCGAGGTGATCGGCGGCTCCTCGACCGGCGCCTCCGTTCCTCCGCCGGAATACTGGGAGGTCGTCCGCCGGATCTGTGACCGGAACGAAGTCCTCCTCATCGTCGACGAGGTCATGACCGGCGCCGGCCGGACGGGAAAATGGCTGGCCTGTCATCATTACGGCCTCGAACCCGATATCGTCGTCATGGGAAAAGGCCTGACCTCCGGCTATTTTCCGCTGAGCGCCGTGGCCGCCAAGGCCTCTCTCCTCGAGCCGATCTTCAAGCGTGGCAAGAACTTCCTCCATGCCCAGACGTTCGCCCATCATCCGGTGGGCTGCGCGGCCGGCCTGGCGACCCTCGATCTGATCGTCAGGCGCAGGCTCATATTAGCCTGCGCGCATTCGGGCGAGAAACTCCTGGCGGAGCTCGGACGGCTCCTCGATCATCCTCATGTCGGCGATGTCCGGGGCCGGGGACTTCTCATCGGGGTCGAATTCGTGGCCGACAAGAGAAAGAAAACACCCTTCCCAAGAAGCAAACAATATGCCGAGCGTTTTGTCGCCAAGGCGCTGGAGCGCGGGCTGATCCTCTGGCCGAACGTCGGTCAGGCCGACGGGACAAACGGCGACCTGGTGATGATCGCCCCCCCCTTCACTATCAGCGACCGGGAGATCGTCCTCGTCCGCAAGCGGCTTGAGGAAACGCTCCGCGACATGGAGAAGGTCATCTGAGGGAGACCGCAATGGAAAAAGTTGTGATCTTGAGCGCCGTGCGGACGCCCATCGGCCGCTTCGGCGGTTCTTTCAAGGACGTCAGCGCCGTTAATCTCGGGGTCGCCGCGGCCGGCGAAGCCATGAAAAGAGCGGGAGTCGCTCCCGGTCAGATCGATGAGGTCATCTTCGGCCAGGCGCGGCAGGCGGGGAACCGGCCCAACCCGGCGCGGCAGATCCTTTTCCATTCCGGGATCCCGGTCGAGAGGACCGCCTTCACCGTCAACAAGGCCTGCGCCTCGGGGATGAAGGCGATCGCCCTGGCTTCACAGTCGCTCATTCTCGAAGAGAACAGGATCGTGCTGGCCGGCGGGACCGAGAATATGTCCCAGATCCCGTATCTTCTGGATGGAGCCCGTTGGGGCTACCGGCTGGGCGACGGCGCCCTGGTCGATGCCATGTACCGGGACGGTCTCTTCTGCCCGCTGGCGGAGATGATCATGGGAGAGACGGCCGAGATCCTGGCCGAAAAATACGGGATCAGCCGCCGGGAGCAGGACGAGTATGCCCTGGAGAGCCAGATGAAAACGAAGCGGGCGGCGGAAGAAGGCCGGTTCAAAGACGAGATCGTTCCCATCGTGGTCAAGGACAAACGGGGGCTGGAATGTTCGATCAGCGAGGATGAGCATCCCCGGCCGGAGACGACGCTCGATAAGCTGGCCGAGCTGCCGCCGGTATTCAAGGAGGGGGGCTCGGTCACGGCCGGCAACTCCTCCGGGCTGACCGATGCCGCGGCGGCCCTGGTCATGACGACGGAGCCGGAGGCGCAGAGCCTGGGTATCAAGCCCATGGCAGAGATCCTGGGAGTCGTCTCGGCGGCCGTTCACCCGAGAGAGATGGGACTCGGTCCGGTGCCGGCGACACAAAAACTCCTGCAATCGCTGAAAATCAGCTTATCCGACATCGACCTCATCGAGATCAACGAGGCCTTCGCCGCCCAGGTCCTGGCCTGCGAACGGGAGCTCAAGTGGGATCCGGCGCGAAGGAATATCAAAGGCGGGGCCATCGCCCTGGGCCACCCCATCGGCTGCACCGGAGCCAGGATCACAGTCACCTTGCTCTACAGCCTGATCCAGGAGGATAAAGAGCTGGGCCTAGCCACGCTCTGCGTCAGCGGAGGGCAGGGGATGGCGCTCGTCCTGAGGAGAATCTAGGAGGCAGGAAGATGGCTCTCAAAGTGCCCGACATCAGAACACCCCTCCCCGGCAGAATCGCCAAAAAGATCATCGCCAAGGACAGGCGCTACACGTCCAGCTCTTATATCAAAGAATATCCTTTGGTCATAGCCAGGGGAAAAGGCGCCGTCGTCGAGGATGTGGACGGCAACCGTTTCCTCGATTTCATGGCCGGGATCGCGGTCAACATCACCGGGTACAGCCATCCCAAGGTCGTGAGGGCGGTCAAAAAGCAGGCCGAGAAGTTCTTCCACAT
>JAFGRZ010000293.1 GCA_016934895.1 Candidatus Aminicenantota bacterium | reverse complement strand
CCTGGCCGCTCGCCGGCCGGGTGATCAGCCGCTTCGGCATCGAGCGCCATCTCAACACCAGCACGATGAACAACGGCATCGAGATCGTCCCTTCCGGCGACGGCCCCGTCATCCGGGCGGTCCACCCGGGAAAGGTCGTTTTCGCCGACTTCTTCCAGGGCTACGGCCATCTGCTCATCGTCGACCACGGGATGAATTACTACACCCTCTACGGCCACTGTGATGAATTCCTCGTCGGCAAAGGCGCGTTCGTCCGGGAAGAGCAGCCGATCGGCGTGGCCGGCGACGTCGGCTCGATCAGGGGCGTCTCCCTCTATTTTGAAGTCCGCCACCGGGCCAAGCCGCTCGATCCCTTGCAATGGCTCAGACGAAGATGATAAAATGAGGGTTCATTCGAGCGAAGAGAGCCGCTGTGAAGAGAACGCGATTCATCCTGTTCGCCGTGCTTTTCGGCATGTCCCTCCTCTTGCTGCTCGAAATGACCTACCTCCGGGGCGTCTCCTCCCATTCCGGAACCCCGAAAAACCTCTATCTTCTGGAGGCGGTTATCCGTCTCATCCGGAATGACTATCTGGAGGAAAAGAATCCCGTCCAGGTCATGGAAGGATCGTTCAAGGGAATGATCAATTCACTGGACAGCCTCAGCGGCTATCTTGACGCCGGGGCCACAAAAAAATACCTGGACCGGCAGACGGGGACGCTCCAGGAACCGGGCGTGGTTCTTTTCAAGAGATACGGAGCCTTTCCTCAGGTCACCGGCGTCATCGAGAACTCCCCGGCCGAAAAGCAGGGGTTGGAGTGGGGTGATTTGATCACCGAGATCGACGGGCGGCCGACGCCGGCCATGAGCTTGACGGAGGTGAACCTCCTCCTCGGAGACAGCGAGGGAACGCCTCTCCCTCTTAAATTGCTCCGCGGCGAGAAGACCATCGAACTTGAGATCGAAAGAGCGCCGCTCTTTTCCGAACCGGTGACCTTTGAGAAACACAAGGGCGCCTCCGGGATTTTGAGGATTCATCGGCTCTCCCCGCCATGCGTTTCCGAGATCGAAACGAGGATCATGCCGGAACTCAAGAAAGGAAGGGATCCGCTCGTCATCGACCTGAGAAACTGCCGGGAGGGAGATTTCGAAGAAACCCGGAAGCTCATCAACCTCTTTATCAAGTCCGAGAGTGTGGGCTATTTCGAGAAGAGAGGAGGAGACAAGGAAATCATGGGGTCGCCCGATGATCCACCCCTGGCCCGGCTCCCCCTCATCATCTGGATCAACCAGGGCACTGTCGGTCCGGCCGAGGCCGCGGCCGCCGTCCTCCGGGAATTCAAGCGCGCCCAACTCGTCGGCCTCGCGACGCCCGGCCTGGCGGCCCGCTATGAATTTCACCCCCTCGAGGATGGGACATCCGTGCTTCTCACGAGCGGGATTTTCTCCCTGAACTCCGGAGTGAAGATCTGGGGACGCGGCGCCGAGCCCGACATCGCGGTGGACGTGGATGATCAAGACCTCGCTGCTTTTCTCCACAAAACCCACTCTCTCTTGTCCGCATCCTGATCGATGAAGTCCGGCCCGAGCATCAAGGACCGAATGCAGAATTCCACGGGGATACGGCTATATCTGATCCTTGCCCTTCTCTCGCTTCTATCTGTCCTCGGCTTGGACTACTTGGCAGCGCACCGCGGAGAAAAGGCCTATTTCTTTTCGGCCCGCGAGCCCCGGGCCGAACCTCCGTCTGCCGCCCGCCCTTTTTTAGCCGAATCCGTCCGCCTGTTTCTCGACGCCTCCGGGCTGCCCCCGGGATCGGTCCGGGAGCTCCAGGACGAGGACGGCTCTCCGCTTTTTATCGTCCAACTCTCTGCCGAAAACTATGCCGGCCTGGAGCCCCTCCTGGAAGAAGCGCTCAGGGACAACCAAGCCGTCTTTGATAAAGACAAGAAGGAAATCGAAGGATGGACGACTTACTCCTGGCGAATCGCTCGAGATGAAAAGGACAGGCTGGCGCTGGCCTTTTCCTTTCCCCGGCCAACGCCCTCCGCGGAGAAAAAGCCGCGGGAACCTGTCCCGGCGGCGCCGGCTGAAAGACTGGTGGCCATCATCATCGACGACATGGGGAACAGCCTTGAAACGTTGAAGGAAATCTGCAACCTCGGGCAGCCGATCACCATCTCCGTCCTGCCGCAAAGCGATTACGCCGAGGAGACGGCCCGCATCGCCCATGAAAACGGTTTAGAGGTCATGCTGCATCTGCCGGGGGAATCTTTGAACCACCAGGAGGGCAACGACTCGACGCCCGGCCTGATCCGCTCCGGCATGAGCCCGGAGGAGATCCAGGCGCTCGTCGAGGAGTCCATCGCCCGAGTGCCCCATATCCAGGGCGTGAACAACCACATGGGCTCCAAGATCACCCAGGAGGAGGCGGTGATGCGCCCGATTCTGGAGACGCTGAAGCGGCGCGATCTCTTCTTCGTCGACAGCCGCACGACCGCCGATTCCATCGCCTTTGACCTGGCCCGGGAGATGGGCCTTCGCTGCGCCTGCCGGCATATTTTCCTGGACGCGTCGGTGGGAGTGGATTACTCCAAGCGGCAGATGTCCGGCCTCATCCGCCTTTCCCAGAGAACAGGCCGGGCCGTCGGCATCGCCCACCCCTTCCCCGAAACGCTCCAGGCTCTTCGTGAGAGCCTGCCTCTTCTGGCCGGCCACAAGGTCAAGCCCGTCTTCATCTCCGAGATCATCCGGAGAGGAAATTAGCCGCAGCGCCGGGGATCACGGTTGTTGCCGGCGGGGCGCTGGGGGCCGTCAGGATTGAATTATTCTCATCGATTCGATATAGTGTATCCGAAAGAAGGAGGAAATCGATGCGAAGAAAAACACTTCCCGGCGTTCTCATAGCGGCCGTTCTGGCCTCGCTTCTCCTTCCCGCCTGCAAGGGCATCTCTCCGGAGGAGCTGAAGGCATCTGTGGAGATCGTCGAGGTGAGCTCCAAATGGGTGGAGAAAACCTACGAGCCCTGGCCTCCCAAGCTCACCCTGGTGCCGCAGATATCGTTCCGCGTCAAGAACGTCTCCGATAAACCGCTCAATTACCTGAATTTCAACGGCATCTTCAAGTTTCCCGACGACCAGGAAAATCTGGGAGACAATTTTCTGGCTGCCATCCGCAAGGAACCGATCCTGCCGGGAGAGACCGGCCCGGTCATCACTCTGAAGAGCAACTTCGGAGTGGAGGGCAAAAGCCTGGCCTCGTTCAAGGACAATCCCCAGTGGAAACCGATGATCTGCCGCCTCTTCATCCAGTCCAAGGGCTCCCCGCACGTCCTGCTCGGGGAATACGAGATCTCCCGGGAGATCGACTTCAAAGAACCCGAGCCGGTGGGCGTCGAAAAAAAGAGCGAAGAGAAGAACTGAAATCCCGGATAAGGACAGTCCATTGAGCACGATCATTCCCGCCCGCCTTTTTCTCACCAAGGGCCGGGGCCAGCACAAGGAAAAGCTGGCCAGCCTTGAGCAGGCCCTCCGGGATGCCGGCATTGCCCCTTTTAACTTGGTCAAGGTATCGAGCATTTTCCCGCCCAACGGCAAGCTCGTCTCCCGGGAAGAGGGACTGAAGGCCCTCCGCCCCGGACAGATCATTTTCCTGGTGATGAGTGAAAATTCCACGAATGAAGCCCACCGTCTGATCTCCGCTTCGATCGGGCTGGCCATCCCCAATAATCCTATTCACTACGGCTACCTCTCCGAGCACCACAGCTTCGGCCAGAACGAAAAGGAGGCCGGGCTGTATGCCGAACAGCTGGCCGCCGAGATGCTGGCCACTACGCTTGGCCGGGACTTCGACATCAGCGAGATTTGGGAAGGCGAAGAGAAGAAGGTTT
>JAFGRZ010000292.1 GCA_016934895.1 Candidatus Aminicenantota bacterium | reverse complement strand
TGGTGACAGTATATCGTGTCCCCATTTTTTAATTGGGGACAGCGTATGGCATCCGCCTTTTTTGGCGTCAGCCTTTTTTGATGTTGACCGGGCGCAGGTTGGCGAGGGCCCAGCCGGTGACCTCGTTGAGCGAAGGGTGGATGATCATCGACCGGTAAATGGGAAGAAAAGAGCCGGCCTCGGGGCAGGCCCGCTCGGCCTTGTGGAGGATGGCCGCGGCCCCGCTCCCCTTCTCCGGGACGTCGCAGGTGAAGCCCGCGTTCATGAGATAAACGAACGGCTGGACGAGGACGTCCGCTTGAGGCCCGACGACATGGGCTCCCAGGATCCGGTAGGACTTGTCGATGACGAGCTTGACGAACCCGTCGTCATGGTCCCCCGGCTCGTAGCCCATGGCGTATCCTTTGGCCACCTCCGAAAAGCGGTGGACGGCGACATAGATCTCGTGGCCCGCCTCGACCGCCTCCTTCTCGGTCATCCCGACATGTCCGATCGGGGGATCGGTGTAGACGGCCCAGGGGACCGCCGAGTAGTCGACGGGCATCTTGCGGCCGGCGTGGGCGGCCGGACCGGGCGCATCCGGTGAGACGGGCGGCGCGGCGCCGAACATGTTGTGAACGAGGACGTCCGTGTCATAGTTCGCCTTGTGCCGGAACTGGTAGCTTCCCGTGACATCGCCGAGGGCCCAGATCCCGGGCGTCGAGGTCTCGAGGAACGCGTTGACGACGATCCAGCCGCGGGCGTCGGTTTCGATCCCGGTTTTCTCGAGGCGGAGGGTGTCGGCGTTCGAGCGGCGGCCCACGGCGACGAGGATCTCCTCGGCCTCGACCTCCCCGGTCTTCCCGGTCGCGGCATCCTCGTAGACGATGGTCTTGCCGCCCGTCGAGGCCCGGGCGGCGACGGCCTTGGCCCCGAGGCGCACGTCCATCCGCTTGCGGAATTGCCTCTCGATGAAGTCGCTGATTTCGGGTTCTTCGGTCGTCAGGAGCCGGGGGAGCATCTCGAGGATTGTGACCCGGGTCCCCAGGGCGGAGAAAATGTGGGCGAATTCGGCGGCGATGATCCCCCCGCCGACGAGGATCAGGCTCTTCCAGGGCTTTTTGGGAAACTTCTCCCCGAAAAAGGACTCGCTCGTGATGTAGCCTGTCTCTTCGAGGCCCCGGACGGGCGGGACGGCCGAGCGGGTGCCGGGCGCGAGGACGATGCGCTCGCCCTCGAACTCGCCGGAGAAGGTCCCATCGCCGAGCCGGACTCTCATCCGGCGATCCCCGGTAAACTCGCCGGCGCCCCGGAAGAGCGTGAGTCCGTCGACGCCGGCCAGATCGCCCTCCATCTCGCGGCTCAGGTCGATCTTCTTCCACATCCGGCGCGCGATGAGGTCCCAGTCGATCCCCTCGAGGCGGAGGCCGACCCCGATCCTGCGGGCGTGCTCCGCCTGGCGGACGGCGTCGGCGGGGGCGACGAGGACCTTGGAGGGGATGCACCCCCGGGTCAGGCAGGTTCCGCCGATCTTGCCGGACTCGATGAGGGCGACTTTGAGCCCCCGCTTGAGGCCTTCCTCGACGAGGATGAGTCCGGCGCCGGCTCCGACGACGGCAAGGTCGAAACGGTCAATGCTTGCTTTTTCCATGGCGGTGAAAGGATAGCCCGCCGGCGGGCGGCTGTCAACGAAGGGTGCAAAACCGGAAAATGATATTGCGTTCAGGTCTCAACAATCAACAATTCAAGCCGGGAGCAATTCAGGTATTCGGGCTCCGAGAGAGCCTCCAGAGAATGAGGAACAGGATTCCCGAGATGAGCGGCGGAAACCCGACAAAGGGCAGAACAAGCTTGGTGGTGGCGAGGGCCGGCGCGCGTTTGTCGGCTTCGAGGAGGGAGATTAATTCAGAGGAAAAGCCAAGCGCGTGGGCGAAGGCGGCCTGGGGGGTCAGGAAAAGAATTCTAGTATCTGGCCAAGGCTCCCGGAATAATCACTTCTTTCCTTTGAAGTTGTATATTCCCATACCTTTCTGAGGGTCTTTCTCTCTTACTATAGCCTTAATTTGACCGAGCAGCGCCTCAGCATCCAAGATTCCCTGTTCTGCCTCTTGGCGAGTTATAGGACGATCAGGCTCGTATATAAAATCGTGGCGCTTCCGACGCATTCGATCGAAAACTCCGATCAGGTCTTTTAGCCCAGTTCCAAAGAGTGCTTTTGTAAAAAGAACAATAGTCTTATGCTGATCTTTCCCGGCGGGTCGATAACCGAAGCTGATCATGAGAGCTCTCCCCGCCCTGAGCATTGCATGATAGGCAATGGCATAGGCCCACTCTGTATCGATTTGTAGATTAGATTTCGAAGTTGCCAGGTCCTCTTCAGAACGATCCAGGAGAGTCCGAACTTGCCGGAAATTGGATTTATCTTTCCTGAGAGAGCCCAGCTTCTCAAGTTCCTCGAAGTTCATCTTCTGATCCTGCAAGGAAAATTTTTCGTTCCGACAGGACTTCGGCAATAAAAGGATCGCCCCGTTTCTTGCGCTCTTCAAATTCCCCGCGATCAAAGCAGATGTAATTGACCTCTCTCGACAATTGTTCTTCGAGATTATCCATACTTGTTCCGAGTTTTCCTAGGTTGGGCTTCCCGATAATCAGGACATCAATATCACTATGTGGCGCCTCTTTGCCCGTAGCGTAGGAGCCGTAAATGAAAGCCACCTCGATTCCCGCAAGCTCTTGCAGGGTCTTTCTCAAGAGGCCTTGAACTCCCGTCGTCTTAAATATGATCGCCTTGAGTTCAGGGTATAAGAAAAAGTCTTCAGATGCAGAATAGTATTTTTGATTTCCTCTGAGTTCGCTTATTAGGAGACCGGCAGCTTCAAGGTTTCTCAACTCCCTGGAGATATTCGTGGCGTCCTCCTTGATTTTTCGAGAGAGCTCACGGACATAAAAACTCGCGGCCGGAGTGCTCAAAAAAGCATCCAGCAACCTTACCCTTAGCTTAGACGCGAATAACCGTTCTAAAATCTCATAGTTATGCATTTGTGGCATATTTTACCACGATCGTAGTTAAAATATCTACAATTCAATAATACGCGCTGATTCAGATTTTTTTTGTAAATCAAAAGGTTGATAATGGGGCACACATTTTTGGCCTCGAGGAGGGTGATGGATTCGGAGGAGAACTCTAAAACTATCAATCTGTATTGCCGTATATATAATGAGGATATCTTGCACGTCTGCAATTTGTCCTTGATAAGCGGATGGACAAAATCATCAACTCCTGGAGGTCACATGAAAAAGTATCTTTTGATGTTGAGTGCTCTCTTTCTAGCCACCACCGCGTTCGGCCAGATCAGCGCCAAGCTGATGCGCACCATGGATGTCTCCGACACACAGATCACCTTCGTCTATGGCGGCGACATCTGGATCATGCCTAAAACAGGGGGGACGGCCATCCAGGTGACCCATTCCCCCGGAGAGGAATCGTGGCCCCGGTTTTCGCCGGACGGAAAATGGATCGCCTTCACGGCCGGCTATAACGGAAACCAGGATGTCTATGTGATGCCCGCCCTGGGCGGGGTGCCGACCCGGGTCACCTATCAATCGTTCGCCGACAGAATGATCGACTGGCATCCGGACGGGGAGCACATACTGTTCGCCTCGGCCCGCGAAAGCGGCATCCAGCGCATCAACCAATTTTATTTGGTCTCAAAAAGCGGCGGATTCCCCGAAAAATTGAAGATCCCCTACGGGGAATTGGCCAGCTACTCCCCCGACGGAAACTCCCTGGCCTACATCACGAAGATCACAGAGAACTTTCCTTTCAAGAGATACCGCGGCGGCCTCGCCTCGGATATCATCATCTACGACCTCACGAGAAACACCGCCGAAAACATCACCCGCAACAAAGCGATAGACGGGAAACCGGCCTGGGTGGGAGACAAAGTCTACTTCCTCTCCGACCAGGGGGAGAACATGCGTCTCAACATCTGGGTTTACGACACCAAGACGAAAACGTCGTCGCAGATCACCGAATTTGATGATTTCGATATTTCCTATATGTCGGCGGGAAACCGGGATATCGTCTTCGAAGCGGGCGGCATAATATACTTGATGGACCTGGGCAGCCGGCAATACAAGCCGGTGACGGTCAATGTCGTCAGCGACCTGGCCATGGAAATGCCCACTTCCAAGGACGTCAGCAAGGATATCCGCAACATGACGGCTGCTCCCGAGGGAAAGCGGATCGTATTCGAGGCCCGGGGCGAGCTCTTCAATGTGCCCGTCCTCGAGGGATTTGTCATCAACCTGACGAAAACGAGCGGCGCCTTCGACCATAGTCCCGCCTGGTCACCGGATGGGAAAACCGTCGCCTACTGGAGCGACCGGTCCGGGGAATACGAGATCTATCTCCAGGCCAGTGACGGCCGTTCGGAACCGGAAAAGTTGACCAACCGGAACAAGGGTTTCGGGTATACCCTGTTTTGGTCACCGGACAGCAAAAAACTGGCCTTCATCGACGAGACGAATACCATCTCGGTCCTGGACGTCGTAAGCAAAAAGGTGACGGCGGCCGGCAACACGAATTGGAACCTCGGTCATGGCTCCCGCTTCGGCTATCCCATTGCCTGGTCTCCCGATTCAAAATGGATCGCCTTTACCCAAGGCCTGGACAACGCCAATAACGCCGTCTTCCTTTATGATGTCAAGAATCAGAAGTCCTCTCAGGCAACCAGCGGCTATTTTGAGGATATCTGCCCCGTGTTCAGCGCCGACGGCAAATACCTGTTTTACCTGACCAATCGCAGCTTCTCCGCGGCCTATTCGGACATGGGTGACGGAACGTGGGTCTATCCGAATTCCACGCAAATCGCCTCGCTCAGCCTGACCAAAGATGCGCCTTCGCTCCTTCAACCCAGGAACGATGAACTCAAGAAGGAAGAGAAGAAGCCGGAAAAGAAAGAGGAGAGCGCGGCCGAAGAGGAAAAGAAGCCCGAAAAGGAGGCGCCCGAAATCGCCGTGAATGTGGACTTCGATAACCTGGAAGCCCGCGTTGTGATCCTGCCGCCGAAAGCCGGGAATTTCGGAGGATTGGCGCCGTTCCAGGGAAAGCTGGTCTATCTGAGAGCTCCGAATACCGGGTCCGGCGAAGAATCGGCGTCCCTTATCTATTATGATTTCGAGAAGCGCGAGGAAGAGACCATTATCTCCGACGTCGATGACGCCGTGGTCACCGCCGATGGCAAAGCCCTGTTGGTCAACTGCAAGGGCCGGTACGGGATCGTCAAGCCGGAGCCGAAGCAGAAGATCGAGAAGCCGATCCCGACTTCCGGCCTGGTGATGGATCTCGTTCCCAGGGAGGAATGGCGTCAGATATTCCAGGACACCTGGCGCCGGCACCGGGATTTCTTTTACGATCCCAACATGCATCAGGTCGATTGGGAAGCCTTGCGGGACCGCTACGGCGCATTGATCGAGGACGCCCGCACGCGCTGGGACGTCAGCAACATCCAGTCGAACCTGGCGGCGGAACTCAGCGCCGGCCATACCTATACGTTCGGCGGTGATGCCGAAAGCGTGACCCCTCGTCTTAACGGCTACCTGGGAATCGATTGGGAATTGAATAACGATCTGTACCGGATCAAGCGCATCGTGACACCGGCCGCATGGGATACGGAAGTCCGTTCACCCTTCGATCAACCCGGCGTGGATGTGAAACCCGGCGACTATATTTTGGCTGTCAACGGGGTGGACCTCGATCCCGGGAAAGATCCCTACGCGGCCTTTGAGGGGCTTTCGGGAAAGACGGTCTCACTGACCGTCAGCCGCTCGGGGAAAAAAGAGGACGGCAAACAGCACGTCATCAAGTGTCTGACCCAGCAGGAGGAAAGCAACCTGCGCTACCTGGAGTGGATCGAGAACAACCGGAAGCTGGTGGATAAACTCTCCGACGGTCGGCTCGGCTACGTGTACATGTCGAACACCGGCGGCCGCGGACAGCTGGAATTGGTCCGGATGTATTACGGACAACTGGACAAAAAAGGATTTATCATTGACGAGCGCTTCAACGGCGGCGGCCAGTTGGCCGATCGCTTTCTGGAATTGCTGCAGCGGCCGGTCGTCTACAATTTGCATTGGCGGCACGGAAAAGACCATACCTTGCCCGTAAAAACCAATCCCGGACCGAAGGGCATGTTGATCAACGGCTGGGCCGGCTCGGGCGGCGACGGCTTGCCCTGGGCGTTTCAGGAGTTGAAGGCCGGGCCCATCGTGGGCGAACACACGTTGGGCATTCTCGTCGGACCGGCCACCGGCCACGAGCTCATCGATGGAGGAGGGATCACCGTGCCCGGAGGCCGTCTTTACGACAACGACGGGCATTGGTTTTGGGAGGGCGAAGGCGTGTCCCCAGACGTCGAGGTCTGGGACGATCCCAATATCCTGGTGCAGGGCCGCGATCCCCAGATCGAAACGGTGGTCGACGAAGTGCTGAAATTATTGAAGGCGAATCCGCCCCGAAGGACACCGGCCCCGCCGCTCGAAGACCGCACCGCCAAGGGGTTGAAAGAAAAGAAATAAGAATATTCCCCCGATCACTGTCACCAATTCTTAATTCTTGCTGAATGTTGAGACCTGACCCCCAAGAAATTCTTACCGGCCGGTTATTCTTCGGCGAAGGCGTCCTTGAGGAGCTGGCTCTGGCGGCTGTAGGCCAGGCGCGGGCTCCGTGTTTCCTTCATCAGGGAGATTTCCTGGGTGACCAGCCGGGCGATGTACATGGTTTGGGTCGCCGCCTTGCGGGATTCCCTCTGGAAAAGCGGATGGTCGCGGTTGACATAGACGACGTTTCCCTCCGAGAAACATTCCGGGCCGAGCGGGCCGAAGAAGTCGAGGCAGACCGAAACGGATTCCGTGCCCATGCGCATCCGCCTGACGATGGCGTTCGGGGTCATCCTCTTGACCAGGGGATGGCGGCGTTTCTTCTTTTTCGGCGCTTTTTCCCTTTCGGC
>JAFGRZ010000058.1 GCA_016934895.1 Candidatus Aminicenantota bacterium | reverse complement strand
TTGGCGCCGACCGTGTTCAGCCGGCCGCCCACGATGATCGTCGGGTCGAACCCGCCGTGCTCGAGGACGAGGGCGATCATTGAGGTCGCCGTCGTCTTGCCGTGGGAACCGGCCACGGCGATGCCGTATTTCATCCTCATCAGCTCGGCCAGCATCTCGGCCCGGGGAATCACCGGGATCTTGAGCCGTCTGGCCTCCTGGACTTCGACGTTGTCCTCCTTGACGGCCGAGGAGATGACGGCCACATCCGCTCCGCGCACCCGCTCCGCCCTGTGGCCCCTCTGCACCCGGGCTCCGAGCCTGGCCAGGCGGCGGGTGACGTCCGTCATTTGGAGGTCGGATCCCGTCACCCGGTAGCCGAGGTTGAGAAGCACCTCGGCGATTCCGCTCATGCCCGTCCCGCCGACGCCGATCATGTGGATGTGCTTGAGCTTGCGGTATATCGACTTGACCACGTCGGCCTCCTACGCTTTCCCCTCCAGAAGGCCGAAACATAACTCGGCGATTCGTCCCGCCGGGTCATCGGTCTTCAGAGCGGTCAGATTGTTCTCCATGGCGGTGATTCTCTCGGGGTGGTCCAGATAATGAATAATCCGGTCCGCCAGCCGCGCGGGAGAGAGGTCTTTTTCCAGGATCACCTCGGCGCCGCCCACCCGCGCCAGTTCACCTGCGTTTTTGACCTGATGATCTTCCGAGGCCAGGGCGAACGGGACGAGAATGGCCGCCTTGCGGGCCACGATGAGCTCGGCGATGGTCGTGGCGCCGGCCCGGCCGATGACCAGGTCGGATTTTTCAAAACAACCGGCCATATCATGAAAGAAAGGGGCGATCTCGGCGTCCGGGAAACCGTTTTGAACATAAGCCTCCTTCACCTTTTGGAACCCGGCCTCTCCCGTCTGGTGGAAGATGCGCAGCCGGCCCTTTTCGGCAGCGAGGAAGGGAAGGGCCGCGACCATGGTTTCATTGAGGACGCGGGAGCCCTGGCTGCCGCCGAAGACAAGGAGAGTGAGCGTCGTCGACCGCTGCTTCGGTCGGATCCGGTGGAATTCCTCACGGACCGGGTTGCCCAGGAAAACCGCCTTTCCCTTGAAGTGGACCAGGGAATTCTCGAAAGCGACCACGGCCTTCCTCACCCAACGGATGAGCAGGCGGTTGGTGAAACCCGGCACGAGATTCTGCTCGAGGATAATCGTGGGGATCCCGAGCCAGGAGGCCGCCAGGACGACGGGTCCCGAGCTGTATCCGCCGACGCCGATGACCAGCCCCGGTTTGAGACGCAGCAGGAGGAGAGCCGACCGAAAGAGCGTCCATGGGAGACCGACGATCGTCTTCAGGCCCCTCAGGCCGCGCCCTTTGATCCCTTCGATTTTCATCGGGATGAAGGGGGCGCTGTGTTTTTCCATCAACTTCTTTTCTATCGGGCGGTGGCTGCCGATGAAGGTCAAGCGGATGGCGGAGTCTTTCTCCTTGAGTTTGCGCCCAACCGCCAGGGCGGGAAAGAGATGACCTCCTGTCCCGCCGCCGCTGATCACGATCCTTCGCGGATTCATGTATGCTTACCCATTGATTTTTTCCGCTGGGAGATGTTCAGGATGATGCCGATGGCGGCCAGGGTGCAGACCAGCGAGGAACGGCCGAAGCTGATCAGCGGAAGGGGGACTCCCTTGGCGGGCCCCATCCCCAGCACCACGGTGATGTTCAGAAGAGCCTGGATGCCGATGATCAGGGTCAGCCCAACGGCGGCCAGTTGGCCGGCCGGAGTCGGGGCCCTCGCTCCGATGACCAGTCCTCTCCAGAGGAAGGCGAGGAAGAAGAGGAGGATGGTCACCGTTCCGAGAAGGCCGAATTCCTCGCCTAGGATGGCATAGATGAAGTCCGTGTGGGCATAGGGAAGGAAATAGAGTTTTTGCCGGCTCTCTCCCAGACTGACGCCGACAAGTCCGCCCGAACCCACGGCGAGCTTGGATTGATAGGGCTGGAAGCCCTTTCCCATGATGTCTTTTTCCGGCGACATGAAACTCGTGATCCGGTCGACCCGGTAGCGGGCCGAAAAAAGAAAGACGGCGAAGACGACGACGGCCGCGACGCCCAGGAAAGCCAGGTAGCGGAGCTTGACTCCCCCAAGATAAAGCATCAGCCCGCCGCTGACGAAGATGAGCAGGGCCGTCCCATAGTCGGGCTCCTTGATGATCAGCAATGTCGTCAGGGTCATGACCGCGATCGGGAAGAGGAGAACCCGCCATTCGTCGAGGCGGTCCTTTTTTCTTTCCAAATAGTAAGCCAGAAAGAGGACCAGGCTGATCTTGGCCAGCTCGGAAGGCTGGAAGCGGAGGCCGAAAAAACCGACCCAGCGGTTGACCCGGGCGACCGACGGCATGATGAAACAGGCGGCGAGGAGGGAGACCGAAAGGATGAGAAGCGCATAGATGAAAGCGCCGCTCTGGAAGAAGGGTTTCTTGACGGTGAGGATGAAGGACAGAACCGCCAGGCCCGCCGCCGCGCCGATGAGTTGTTGAATGAAGAAATAAAGACTCTCGTTGTGCTTCTGGCTCGCCAGGACGGCCGAAGAACTGAAGACCATGATCGACCCGATGACCAGAAGAATGACGGTGATCACGAAGAGCGGCTTGTCGAACCCGAACGATCTGAATATCTCCATCGCTTACGTCTTCTTCCCTCGGGGAGATGCGCTGAGTTTTCGGACTTCCCGTTTGAAGGCGCGTCCCCGGGCCTCGAAATTCCTGAACATGTCGAAGCTCGTGCAGGCCGGAGCCAACAGCACGATATCTCCCCGGCCGGCGGCCGCGAAGGCCAGGCGAACGGCTTCGCCCATGGACACGGCCTTCGCCGACGGAACGATTCCCCGCAACGCCGTGGCGATCTTGTCCGCGGACTCGCCCAGGAGGACCACTTGCTTGACGGTTTTTTTCAGAGGCCGGCGGAGGAGCCGGAAATCGGCCCCCTTGTCCCGGCCTCCCAGGATGAGAACGGTTCCCCGGTCATAGCTCTGGAGCGCCTTGATCGTGGCGTCGACCGTCGTCGCCTTGGAGTCATTGATGAACTCGACGCCGCCCACGGAAAGGACGTTCTCCAGACGGTGTTCGAGACCGGAGAATGTCCGGATCGAGGAACGCATCGTTCGGACGTCCGCTCCTAGGATCCAACCGACCAGGGCCGCGGCCAGGACATTCTCCAGGTTGTGAAGACCGGGGAGGGGGATTTCGCCCGCCCTCATGAGTGTCTTTTCCTTATCTCCATCGCGCAGGATAATCCAGCCGTCCTTAAGGAAGCCGCCGCGGCGAACCGGCCGGCGGCGGCTGAAAAGATAAACCCGGGCCCGGACTCTTCCGGCCAGGCCGCCGACCAGACGGTCGTCGGCATTAAGGATCGCGATGTCGTCCGGACCCTGGTTCAGGACCAGGCGCTTCTTGGCGCGGGAGTACTCTTCGAACGTCCCATGCCAATCCAGATGGTTCTGGGAGAGGTTGAGGAATACTGAAACAGACGGCCGGAACGTGTCGATGTGCTCGAGCTGGAAGCTCGAGATCTCGGTGATATGGATGTGGTTGTCCCGGCTTTTTTCAACCCATGAGATCAAAGGGGTCCCGATATTTCCCGCCAAGCGGGAAGGATATCCGGCCTCCTTGAGGATTTTGTGGGCTAGAGTCACGGTCGTCGACTTGCCGTTCGTGCCGGTGATTCCCACGATCCGGCCCTTGAGAAAGCGGGCCGCCAGCTCGATTTCGGACAAGACCGGGACGCCGGCTTTTTCGGCCGCCCTGATTTCGGGAAGAGCGGCGGCTCCCGGGCTGGGAATGATGAGGTCGGCCTTGAGGAAGGTCAAGGGCAGATGGCGGCCGGTCTCGAAGAGAACGCTCCGGCGTTTCCACAGCGCCGCTTTCCGGCCGAGCGCGGCCTCCTCGCGAATTTCGCTGACCGTCACCCGGGCGCCCCGGCGGAGGAGAAAACCGGCCAGGGCTTCTCCCGTTTTCCCGAAACCGACGATCAGCACGTTCTTTCCCGCGAGGTTCATATCTATCTCAATTTCAAAGTGGCCAGGCTGAACAGCGCGAAGATGATTCCCAGGATCCAGAACCGGACGACGACCTGCTCCTCCTGCCAGCCGGCGAGCTCGAAGTGGTGATGGAGAGGCGCCATTTTGAAGATGCGCTTGCCCCCAGTCATCCGGAAATAGCCGACCTGGAGAAGCACCGAGACGGCTTCCAGGATGAACACCCCGGCGACCGCAAAGAGAAGGAATTCCTGCTTGATCAGGATGGAGATGACGGCCAGCGTCGCGCCGAGCGAGAGGGCGCCCACATCCCCCATGAAGACCTGGGCGGGATGGCAGTTGAACCACAAAAAGGCCAGGCAGGCGCCGGACAGCGCGCCGGCAAAAACGGTCAACTCGGCCGCCTGGGCGACATAAGCGATGTTCAGATAGTTCGAGTAATTGATGTGGCCGGCGATATAGGTCAGGGCCGTGAGGGCCGTGGCGCTGATGAACGTCAGCCCGATGGCCAGGCCGTCCAGCCCGTCGGCCAGGTTCACGGCGTTCGACGAACCCATCAGAATGAAAATGATCCAGGGCAGGTAGAACCAGCCCAGGTAAGGGATCCATTTCTTTAGGAAAGGAAAACTCAGGTTCAGGCTGAAGCCGTCGGTCATCCCGATATAGACGAGAGTCAGGCCGATCGCTCCGGCCAGGCCGAACTGAAGGAGAAGCTTGGTCCGGACCCTGAGCCCCAGGGACCGGCGCTTTTTGACTTTCAGATAATCGTCCCAGAAACCGATGCCGCCGAAGCTGAGAAGAGTGATCATCCCTATCCAAACATAGGGATTGGTCAGGTTTCCCCAGAGAAGCGTCGGGATGAGGGTTGAGCCGATGATCAGGAGGCCGCCCATGGAAGGAGTGCCTTTCTTGGCCTGGTGGGACTGCGGGCCGTCGGGGCGTATCTCCTGACCGATCTGTCGCTTTTTCATCATCCGGATAAACCAGGGGCCGAGGATGAAACTGACGAAGAGCGCGGTGATCCCCGCCAAAGCGGTGCGCACGGTGATGTAGCGGAACACGTTGAAAAACGAGACGTATTCGCGCAAGGGAACGAGAAGCCAGTACAACACCTCAGCTCTCCTTGAAATCCTTTTCCAATCTCTCGACGAGGAGCTCGGTTTTGATTCCCCGGGAGCCCTTGACCAGGATGAGATCTCCCTCGCGGACGAGAGAGGGTATCCCGGCGGCGGCCTCTTCCGAAGTCGCGAATGTTCTCACTCGATTCTCCGGCAGGCCCGCATCCAGAGCCCCCGCGGCGATATGGCGGGCCAGCGGCCCGACGGCCCAGAGCTCGTCCCAGCCGTGAGCGACGACCTGTTTTCCCGCCTTCCGGTGAAAGTCGATTTCTTCCGGGCCGAGCTCGAGCATGTCTCCCAGGGCGGCGATTCTCCTCTTGGCAGGGAGGGATGTCAGCCCTTTCAGCGCGGCCTCGAGGGCTTTCGGGTTGGAGTTATAGGAATCGTCGACGAGAAGACGATCGCGGCCGAGACGGATCAGTTTTCCTCTCCCCGGAAATGGCGAAAAACGAGGGATTGATTCGACGATTGCCTCGAAGGGAAGAGACAAGGCATGAGCGGCGCCGACGGCAGCCAGCAGGTTGGAGACATAGTCTTCATAAAGGAAAGGAAAACGGACCTCCCCGGTCCTGTCCTCCACCCGGAGTTCGAAAACCATGCCCGCTTCCCCGAGCTTCCGCACCGGTCCCGCCTGGACATCGCACTCCGCGGAGAAGCCGAAGGTGATCCGCCGGCCTGTCCAGTTTTGCCCGATTGTCTTGATCCTCTCGTCATCGCCGTTGAGGACGGCGGTTCCGCCGGGCTTCGTCCCGTCAAGGATCTCCTTCTTGGCCTGGGCAATGGCTTCCATTGTGCGGAAGAATTCGAGATGGACCGGGTGGACATTGGTGATGACCGCAACGTCCGGAGGAGCGGTCCGGGTCAGGGCGAGGATCTCGCCGGATCCGCTGGTTCCCATCTCCAGGACGGCGATTTCCTGGCCTGGACGGTACTTGAGCAGGGAGAGCGGCAGACCGAGCCGGTTGTTGAAATTCCCCTCCGATTTGAGCACCCGGAAGCGCTTGGAGAGCATGCCGGCCGTGAACTCCTTGGTGGTCGTTTTGCCGATGCTCCCGGTGATGCCGACAATCCGGGGACGATACTCATCCACGACCGACCGGGCGAGGGCCTGGAGCGCCGCCACCGTATCCGCCACCCGGATGAGGGCGAAATCCCGGTCGACCGGTTCGATGTCCCGGGAGATGACGGCTCCCCCCGCGCCCCGCCGGACAGCGTCGGGAAGGAATTCGTGCCCGTCCCGTCCGGCGACGACGGCGAAAAAAAGCTCTCCCGGCCGGCTCAACCGGGAATCGATGTTGTAAATCCTGAACAGGGAGGAGGGATTCCCCTGGACGATCCGGCCGGCCACGCGGGCGGCGATCTGGTCGAGCCGCAATTCCACCATCAGGGCTTCGCCTCCATGGTCGCGAGGATCGAGCGGACGACATCGATGTCGTCGAAGGAAATAATCTCGTCCTTGAGAATCTGGTAATTCTCATGGCCCTTGCCGGCGATGAGGACGTAGTCTCCCTTTCGGGCTGTCGCCAAAGCCCGGGCGATGGCCTCCTTGCGGTCGGGGACGATGGTGTAGTTTTTCGCGCCTTTGCCGGTGAAACCCCGTTCGATCTCGGCGATAATCGCCAGGGGATCCTCGGAGCGGGGGTTATCGGAGGTGATGAACGTCTGGTCGGCGAGGGACGCCGCGACCTCTCCCATCCTCGGTCTCTTGGCCCTGTCCCGGTCTCCTCCCGCGCCGAAGACGAGCAGGATGCGCTGCGGCTTCAGGCCGCGAACGGCTTCCAGCAGGCTGCGCATCGCCTGGTCGGTGTGGGCGTAATCAACAAAAATATGGAGGCCCAGGGCATTCTCCACCTTTTCGAGCCTCCCCGGAATGGCCTTGAGAGCCGAGATACCGTCTTTGATCGCCGGCGCGGGGATGTTCAGGGCCAGTCCCGTGGCCACGGCCGCCAGGATGTTGTAGAGATTGTGCCGGCCCAGTAGAGCCGAGTCGATCTCCACCTGACCGCCCGGATAATCCACCTCCGCTCTGATCCCGGTTTCCGCAAAACGGGTTTGTCCGGCCCGGACGATCGCCGCCGGCTCGAGCCCGAAGGATATGGTGGTCAGAGGGAGCTCGGCCATCAGTTTGTTTCCCCAGGGATCGTCCAGGTTGACGATCGCCGTTCGTTTTTTCGCGTTGAGAAAGAAGAGCCTTTTCTTGGCCTCGAAATAATCCTCCATCGAGGCGTGGTAATCGAGGTGCTCGGCATTCAGGTTGGTGAAGACCGCGATGTCGAAATGCACTCCCCAAACCCGCTTGAGATCGAGGGCGTGAGAGGAGACCTCGATCAGGCAGTGGGTCACGCCCTGCTTCAGCATCTCACTCATCATCCGCTGCAGGTCGGGGGCTTCCGGAGTTGTCCGCGGTGCCGGTAGGACCGCGTTGGGCCAGCGATAGTTGATGGTTCCGATGACGCCCGGCTGGAAGCCCGCCTTCTGGAGGATGGATTCCAAAAGATAGGTCAGAGTCGTTTTGCCCTTGGTTCCGGTGATGCCGATCACTTTCAGGGCCATCGAGGGATGTCCATAAAAATTGGCCGCCGCCAAGGCCAGAGCTTGCCGGACGTCCGGCGTTTGGATCCAAGCCGGTGTCCACCGCGGCGGCTTGGGGCGGTCCGAGAGGAAGGCCACGGCGCCCTTTTCGCGGGCGTCTTCGATGAATTCGAATCCGTCCTTCTTGGCTCCCCGGATCGCCGCGAAAAGATCCCCCGGTTTAACCTCTTTGGAGGAGGCGGCGAGACCGAGCACCTCTCGCTCCCCGTCTCCGTTAAGATGACAGCCTGCGATGTCCTTGAAGAGGTCTTTAATTTTCATCGGTCGTCCCGGTTGCGAAGATGGGCGGTCACGAGTTTCTGGGCCGGAGCCGGCTGCGGCGCCTCTCCCAAGTACAGCAAAACACGCCGGGCGATCTCGCGAAACACTGGGGCGGCGACTTGACCGCCGTATTGAGGGCTGAATTTCGGCTCGTCGATCACGACGACCATCGAAAGCACGGGGCGGTCGGCGGGAACGAAGCCGACGAAAGAGGCCAGGTGTCGATGGGCCAGGTAGACACCGAGCTGCGGGTCCAATTTTCGGGATGTCCCCGTTTTGCCCGCCACGCGGAAGCCCTCGATCCGGGCGGCCTGGCCGGTGCCCTCGGCGACGACCTCTTCGAAAATGTGGCGGTTGAGCGCGGCCGCGGTCTCCTCGGAAATGATCCTGTCTCCCCCGGCGGGCAGATCGGGATTGAATCCCGAAGGATTGAGTGTTTTCCGGGTGATCCGGAGGGGGATGAGGATTCCCCGGTTGGCGAGGACGTTCATGGCCTGGAGAATCTGCGCGGCGGTGATCGATATCTCGTAGCCGATGGAATGAGCGGCCAAAGAGGTCCGGCTCCAGTTGTCCAGGGAATGGAAAATCCCGATTTCTTCGCCGGGGAGATCGATGCCGGTTTTTTGGCCGAAGCCGAAGGCCCGGATCATCTGGAAGAGAGGGTTCGACCCGATCCTCTGGCCGACCTTGATGGTCCCGACATTCGAGGAGTGGATGATCACTTCCGGGAAGAGGAGCCGGCCCATCTTTTTGTGGTCGTTGATCGTCCAGCCGGCCACTCGGATTTTCCCCTCGCTGCAGTCGAATATGTCGTCGAGACCGACAACGTGTCTTTCCAGGGCGGCTGAGGCGGTGACGATCTTGAACATCGAGCCGGGTTCGAAGTTCTGTTGGATCGCCCGGTTGCGGCCCCATTCACGTTCGGCCGGTGGGAAGTCGTTCGGATCGTAGGTGGGCCAGGAAGCCATGGCCAGGACCTCGCCGGACCGGGG
>JAFGRZ010000291.1 GCA_016934895.1 Candidatus Aminicenantota bacterium | reverse complement strand
CGATCGAGGCGTCGGCCGGCATCCCGGGCTTGAGGATGCTCTCCGGGTTGGGGATCTCGATCTTGACCCGGTAGACGAGCTTCACGCGCTCTTCTTTAGTCTGGACGTTCTTCGGAGTGAACTCCGCTTCGGGGGAGATGAAAATGACGGTGCCCTTGAAATCACGGTCGGGATGGGAATCGATCCGTACCTCGGCCTGTTGGCCCAGACGGATTCGGCCGAGGTCAACCTCCGTGACATAGATATTGAGACGGACGTCGTCGAGGTCTGCGATGGTCAGGAGCGTTGTTCCCGGCCCGACGAACTCCCCCGGCTCTCTGGCTTTATGGGTGACGATTCCCGAGGTGGGAGAGAGAATCGTGGCGTCGGCGATCGTCTTCCGGAGCAGGTCACGGCCCGCTTCCGCCTGGGCCAGCCGGGCCCGCGCGGCTTGGACTTCCTCAGGCCGGGTCATTTTTCTCACCTTCTGGAGAGCCTGCTGAGCGGCAGAGTGCTGGGCCTGGGCGACCTTGAAACGGGTTTCTGAATCCTGGAGCGTCTTGAGGGTGGCGCTCTCTTTGGCATATAGGTTTCGGATACGCTCGAGATCCTCCGAGGCCAGATTGAAGGTGGCTTCCGCCTGTTTGGCCGCTTCTTCGACCTGACGGATGTCTTCGATCCGGGCGCCTTTGAGGAGGAGCCGGAGCTGGGCTTCGGCCAGATCGACAGCCGCTTCCGCCTGCCGGAGCTGGATGGCCAGCGAGGCGCTGTCGATGACGGCCAGCGTATCCCCAGGCTGGACACGGGCTCCTTCCTCGACGGCGATCTGCTCGATCTGCCCGCTTGTTTTGGCGGCGACGCTGACCTCGACCGCCTCGATCGTCCCTGAGGCGAAGATCTTTCCGTCTTTGCTGCTCGTCCGGCAGACCGGGGAGAGAAACGCCGCCGCGATCAAGGCGGCGCAGGTGGAGAGGGCCGGAATTGCGGACTTCTTACTCATCCCTGCCTCCTTTCTGTTTCTGCGGGGCCTCAGAGACTCAGGTGAGATAGTGAAACAGGGACTCGGGGATGTCAAGGGCAGGCTCAAAGTGTTCCGTCTGCCCGGAGGAGGTAACGAGTTTTTCTCCAAGAGAATGATTCCGTGCCGAGTCGGGAGTCCGCTATCCAAGACAATGAAGAGAGAGGGCGCACTTCATTGTATTTGACTCGTTGCGTTGTTATCATTATTCTGATGGGGCATAGAAGAGCATGAATTGTTCAGATAAAATGAGGATTCTCTTCCGAATAAAGAAATTCTCATTAAGGAGGGAGTTCATGAGAAAAATCCAGGCTCCGGTTTTCGCGGGATTTCTGATTTTTTTACTGTGTGCATATCCCCTTTCCGCCCAAGTTGGATTGAAGGCGGGGATCAATCTTTCCACCTTGAGCCAAAAAGGTGCCGATCTGATTTCTCTATCATGGGAGCCGGCCATCGGGTTCACTGTGGGCGCATTCTACGCTTTCAACATCAATGACTATTTGACCATTCAGCCGGAGCTCTATTACTCCAAAAAGGGCGGAAAGCTCGAAGGCAGTCTTTTCAACCTCCTGGCATCAAAGTCTTTATCGATCCATTATCTGGAACTCCCTTTGCTCCTGAAGATCAAATTCCCGACGCCGGGCCGCATAAAACCCAACGTTTTTGTCGGTCCTTATGGGTCGCTCAAACTCAGCGACAAAGGCGAAATCAAGGTTTTCGGTATCGAACTCGAGGAGGAACTGATCAAAATCAAAGGCTCCGATTTCGGGCTCGTTTTCGGGGGCGGGATCGACTTCAAGGTCCGCGACGCCGTGGTCATCCTGGATATCCGGTACGACCTTGGGCTGGTCAATATTGCCGAGCCTCTCCTCGGGGTAGAGAATGAAATGAAAAACAGATCGTTGATTCTAATGGTCGGCGTTGGATTTTAAATCGGCTCTCTTTCGGATTATTCAAACTGAAGTAACCCTCTCGACGAAAGATCGGAACACTGAGAGCTTGGGGGGCGCTGTCCAGGTCAATATTCCCCGTGGTTCGGCACGATGCAGATGAATTCGAAATCCTGATCGTAGGGATTGCGGAACTGGTGCTCGGTATTCGGCGGGACGAAGGCGAAGTCTTTCTCGGCGATCTCGTGATCCGTTCCGGACAAGGTCAGCCGTCCCTTACCGGAGATAACATAATTGATGTGCTCCCAGTCATGCTGATGCTTCGGGGTGTGTCCTCCCGGGGCGATCGTGAAGACGCGCAATGTGTACGCCTCCCATCCTTCCTCCTTCCCGATCGGGACTTTCTTGCTGACCCCGACGGCATCGTCCATGGTGAGCCGCACTTCCTCGATATCGGCGTATTTTCTGACCGGCATTGTCACCTTCCTTTTTTCTTCATTTTTTCACACCTAATCGCTTGTTCCAAGCAACACTGTCCGGCAGACAACAACGTGATGACCCCGGGCCCGGCCCGACGGTTTTGACGCGTTCTTGTTCATCGTGTCCGCTCGATGTTTTCGATCTTGACCGGCTTTTTCAGCATTTGGTTTTCGTCGGGCTGCTGCTGGATCTTGCGGACGACATCCATGCCCTCGATGACCAGGCCGAAGGCGGCGAATCCCTGGCCGTCGGGGTTTCGTTTCCCCCCGAAATCGAGCTCCGGCTGGTCGCCGATGCAGATGAAGAATTCGGATGTCGCGGAACCGGGCGTCGTCCTGGCCATCGAGATGACGCCGTCCAGGTGGAGGATGCCCGATTTAGATGTTGTCTCGTGCTCGATCGGTGGAAACGGTGTCTCCTCGTTCGAGAGCCGGAGGCCACCCTGGATGACCTCGATCTTGACGGGACTCGCCGGCTGGTTATCCAGGCGCACGACCCGGTAGAAGGAAGCGCCTTTGAACAGCCCGGCATCGACATACCTCAAGAAGTTCGTTGCTGTGACGGGGGCTTGCTCAGCGAGGATCTCGATCTTGATGTCACCGAAGTCCGTCTTGATCACGACAACCGG
>JAFGRZ010000290.1 GCA_016934895.1 Candidatus Aminicenantota bacterium | reverse complement strand
TCAGGTCGCGCAGCCGCTCCCAACTGGTGATGCGGAAGAGCTCAGATTGCTCGAGGCTGGTGATCAAAAGGTTGGGAATGGCATCCTGGAGGTAATCGAAGGACGGATCGCCGGTCTGGTTCTCGAAACTGATCACGGCCATCTTGATCGCGTCCTCGGCAGCCACGGGGGCCGGTCTCTGGAAGATCAATTTGACGGCCGCCGCGGCGATCAGGATGAGAAGGGCGGAAGCCACCGCCCACCCGGCCGCTTTTTTGGAGGGCAGACGGAAGGAACGGCGGCGGGCGGCCTTGATCTGGCGTGTTCTCAGGCGCGTTTCGATCCGGCTGTTTTCCTCCTTGATGTCCTGGAGCGCGGAGAGCAGCTCCTCGGCGCTCTGGTATCGTTTGTCTTTGGATTTCTCCAGACAGCGGAGAATGATCCGGCTCATCGCTTCCGGGATCGCCGGATTGATCTCGCGGGGATCATGGGGTCGCTCGTTCTTGTGCTTCAGGACGACGCTCCAGGGCGTATCGCCGGTAAAGGGCGTTTTCCCCGTCAACATCTCGTAAAGAATGATGCCCAGGGAGTAGATATCGGAACGGGCATCGACCGGGTTCCCGTCGATCTGTTCCGGGCTCATGTATTCCGGTGTGCCGATCATCATGCCGGGGAGTGTCGCTCCCCTGGTCTCGACCGAGCTGGCAATCCCGAAATCCATGACCCGGACGCCGCCGTCCTCGTCGAGCATGCTGTTCTGGGGCTTGAGGTCCCGGTGGACGATGCCCAAGCGGTGGGCTTCGACTAGGCCCTGGCAGATCTGCCGGGCGATGCCCAGCGCGGCCCCGAGGCTCATCCCCCTGGTCATCTTGATCATCTTCTTGAGGTTTTCGCCCTGGATGTACTCCATGGTGATGTAGAAAGTATCCTTTTCGCGGCCGAGATGGTACATCCGGCAGATGTTCTTGTGGGTGATCCGGCGGGCGATCTTGATCTCGTTCTGGAAACGCTCGATCGCTTCCCGGTCGGCGGCGATCTCGGGCTTGATCAGCTTGAGGGCGACGCTTTCGTTGATCTCCTGGTCGAGGGCTTTATAGACCTTGCCCATCCCCCCCTTGCCGAGTGTGTCGATGATGAGATACCGCTCGGCGAAGATGGATCCCGGGGCGAGCTCCGGGAGGGGTGAGGAATAAATGAGCGTGGGCGCGCTGGCCAGTTCCGGGGGAATCGATTGGAGAAGGGGAGTGGCGCAGCGCTTGCAGAAGCGGCTGTCTTCACTGTTCTCGGCTTGGCATTCAGGGCAACGGATACTCATTCTTTTTTCCGGCCACGATTATACTGTAAGAATCCTTTGTTCCCAAGCGGGCGCCTTGGAAGTTATTTTTACTCCTGGGGCGGCCTGGCTTGAGCATGGATCTATCGATTGCGCTCCACTTTATTATACGTTTTGGATACGGGTATGGTTTCCTTATTGGTTTGGATAAGTGGCCTGGATTGAATAAGATAGATAACGGCGTTTGCTTTTTGCTCACGACGCGATGCCATGGGATTGTCCCTCCGGCTCTCCGACGCCTCCGCAGAGGTGTCTATTATCCGCTATCTATGCTGCAATTTTCATACCAAAGGCGGCTCCTTGGCCATCGGCGGCTGCTCTCCTCCCCAACCTCGCATCAATCCCACTTTTCGTCACAGAGCCCGAAGCGGCTTGACGAAGGGATGCAAATCTCTGTAGCATATCCCGGACAGTGAGGTCCTCATGAAATCCAAAGGCATGGTTGTCTGGGCTCTTTTGTGGATGATGACTTCGCCCTGTTCAGGCTTTCAACAGGCGGAATCCGGGGTCGAGGACGAACTGATCGTCAAAGCGAGGACTTTCCTTGATTCCCTAAGCAAAGGCGATTTCGAAGCCGCGGCCAAGGATTTTGACGCGACCATGTTGAAAGTGTCAGGGCCGGACAAGCTGGCCGAGTTCTGGAAGCAGGTGCCGGAGAAACTCGGCGTCTTTAAGGCGCAGACGGCCGCCCGGCGGGATCAACTGGGCGGTTATGAGGTGGCCTACGTTACCTGCGAATTCGAGAAGGTGACGCTCGATGCCCGGATCGTCTTCGACAAAGATAAGAAAATCGCGGGTTTCCAGTTCGTCCCCTCACTTCCGCCGGCCAAATATGAACCGCCGGCTTACACGGACACTTCGAAATTCGAGGAGCAGGATGTGTCGATCGGAGAAGAGGACTGGAAACTGCCGGGGACACTGGCGATGCCCAAAGGGGAGGGGCCATATCCGGCGCTCGTCCTCGTCCACGGTTCCGGGCCCAACGACCGGGACGAAACGCTGGGGCCGAACAAGCCTTTCCGGGACATCGCCTGGGGACTGGCATCACGCGGCATCGCGGTTCTCCGCTACGATAAACGCACGCTTGTCTACGGGCCCAAGCTCGTCGCCGACCCGAAATATATCGCTTCGTTGACCGTCAAGGAAGAAACGATCGGCGATGCCCTGGCGGCGGTCCGGCTCCTGCAAGAAACCCCGGAAATCGATCGCCGGAGGATCTTCGCTCTGGGACACAGCCTCGGCGGGATGCTCATCCCGCGGATCGCCCTGGCCGGGAAGGACCTGGATATCGCGGGGTTTATCGTCATGGCCGGCTTGACCGAGCCGCTTCCTGAAACCTATCTGCGGCAGATGACCTATCTTTTGGGCCTCGACGGGGAGGTCTCGGAAGCCGAGCGGGAGCAACTTGATGAGATCCGGCGCGACGTCGCCCGGATCAACAGTCTCGAGGATGCGGACGCCGGGAAGGGGGAAAAGATCATCAATGCGCCG
>JAFGRZ010000057.1 GCA_016934895.1 Candidatus Aminicenantota bacterium | reverse complement strand
GATACCTGGGCCAGGAGAACATCGTCGTCGATCTCGTCCGGCTTCTCCCGGTTGAAATCATACCCGACTTTGAGCATTAAGCCGGCGGCCGGCAAATAGGCGAGACCGACGGACCAGCGCCGCCTATCCGTCGCGATCCCGGCGGGGGTGAGCAGGGGATCCAGGGGATCCCATCCATGATAGGGATCTTCGTATTTGAGGGTTTGGTAGCCGGCCAGCACCATGAAACGGCTGATGTTCAGCGCGGCCAAGGCAAAATGGCCTTCATTCGCGCCCTTCCCGTAGCCGGCGGGGTTGTCGAGCTCGGCCTTGCCGTATTCGTAGAGCAGCATAAAACTCTCGCTGCTCCAGGAAGCGTCGGCGCCGTAGAGTTTCAAGTTTCTTTCGGCGGCGTCGTCATATTTTCCCTTGTAATAGGAGCCGGCGATTTCGAAGCCCTGTCCGAGCATCAGGGAAACCCGTCCGCCGAGAGACTTGTTGCCGTTATTGTCCTTGAACTGCTGGCCGTCCCTCAGGTCCCGGCCTTCGCGCAGGCCGTTGCCCATATACACCGAATAGCCGAAAGACGACCATCGGCCCTCCGCGAGGACTCCAATGTCGCGCCAGCTGTCCGGGTAGAGCTCACCCTGAGGCAAAGGCGTCTGGATGAAGGGATTCTGATAGGGCCGGTTGGCCGCGTTATATCTGCCGAAGGGCACGAGGTAACAGCCAAGCTTCAACTGGAATGTCTCCGCGGGATTGATCCCGACCCAGGCTTCTTCGATCTCCGCCCGGTTCTCCGACTTGAGCTGGACCTCGAGGCCGTAATTGAAGACGCTCTCGACGCGGCCGGTGAACAGCAAGCCCGCCTTAACCCAGCCGAACGTCCCTTCGGGATAATCCGCTTCCGCCTTCCCCTTCTCATAGCGGGCGGACAGAAAACCGTTCAGTTTATACTGCGGGAAAGCCGGCGGGCCGATCAGGAGGCCCGCAAGGACGGCATAGAGAATCCGGACTCTCATAGCACTGAAAAATCAAAACTGTCTTCAAGAAGGACGTTGACATACTGGCTGACCTTGGTTCTGGCCGTGACGGCGCGGGTGATCTCGTTGACTCCCTTTTTTGTCCCTATCCAGATAGCCCCCACCAGGGCGCCGTCCTGAACCACGATCTTTTTGTAGATTCCGCTTTCCTTATTAAATTTTCTGACCTCCTCGAACCCGCTTCCTTCGGGATTCACCAAGCCCACCGACGTGACATCCAAGCCGACCACTTTAAGGGTGTTGGACGGGACCGTCCCCCCGTACGGCTTGTCCTCACCGATGATGTTGTAAGCGGCCGTGCGGCCCTGTTCAAAAGAGGCGGGAATGATGCCGTACACTTTTCCCCTGTGCTGGATGCCGTCGCCCGCGGCAAAAATTTGGGGGTGGCTTGTCCGCAGGCGGTCATCCACCACGAGGCCGCGGTCCGTGGTCAGACCGGCGTCCGCGGGCAACCCGAGGTTCGGCCTTACGCCGGCGGCGATGACAACCATGCCCGCTTTGACCTCGTCGCCCCCTTTCAGTTTGAGCCCTTGGATGTCTCCGTTCCCGAGGATCTCTTCCGTGGCGACGCCGAGACGGATCGCGATCCCCAGGCTCTCGATCTGGCTCCGCAGAAGCGCCGCGCCCTGACCGTCGAGCTGACGGGGAAGCAGCCGGTCGAAAAACTCCACCACTTCCACCTCGGCGCCCCGCGCCCTGATGGCCCGGGCGATCTCGAGCCCGAGCAGTCCGCCTCCGATGACGGCCACTCGACGGCCGCTCTGAAGGCCCTCCAGGATGGCTTGAGCATCGTCCAAGGTCCGCAGGGAAAAGACGCCTCGTTGACCCGCTCCCTGAATGGGCGGGACGAAGGAGGAGGCGCCGTTGGCGATCAACAGCTTGTCATAGGACTCGCGCCGGGTTCCCGCCAACTCGACTTCCTTGGATTTGGGAAGGATCTTGCGGACGGGATTTTCCAGCTCGATGTCGATCTTTTGCCGGGTTTGCCATCCTTCGGAAAAGGCAAAGATCCTTTCGTAGGGCAGTTTACCGGCGATATACTCGATCAGATTGGGCCGGGGATAATAATGGTGCCTCTCCTCGGCGAAAATCAATATCTCCGATTGGGAATCGAGCTCCCGCACTGTCTTGGCGGCCATGGTTCCCGCCAGGCCGTTGCCGATGATGATGACTTTCATCCGGATCCTTTGATTCCCGCGGCCGGCCGACCGTCAGGACAGCTTCTGGAAAAATTCCTTGCCCACTCCGCATTGAGGACAGACCCAATCCTCGGGGATCTCCTCGAACGGTGTCCCGGGAGCGACGCCGTTGTCGGGATCACCTTTCTCGGGGTCGTAGATGTAGCCGCAGGCCTGGCATTCCCATTTTTCCACTTCGTCTCTCCTTTCCGGCGATGAATATCAAGATGTCCGGGGAACGGATTCAGTCCTCCCAAAGGACATGCTTTTCGTATTCCAGCTCAAGACGCAGCTTATGCACCTTTTCCTGTTTGGCCAGGAATTCGAACAGCGTCCTGTGCTCTTTGATCGTCGACTTCTTGGCCAGGTCGAGATAGAGGTCGACGGCCTTTTTCTCTTTTTTGGCGGCGAAGATCAGCAGATCCTGGAAATTCATGTCCGGGGCGAGCGGCTCCTCAACCAGATAATCACTGATCATCAGGTCCTTCACGGTCTTGAAGGCGGCGGCCTCGATCCGGGCTTTGGTCAACCCTTGGAGAATTTTTTTATGATTCTTTTCGTCCGCCTCAAGATCGGATAAGAGCTTTTTGGCGGATTCTTCTTTGGCCATCGTCGTCAGCTTGCGGTACGTCCGGGCGGCTTCTTCTTCGCGCCGGATGGCAAAGGCCAAGACGTCTTTGAGATTTCCGAACTTCATGCCCTCGTTCCTCCTCGCGGAATATCTGTTCGGTCCCGGGCCGGCGATACCAGCTCAGGGAGAGCCTTAGCAATTATAACGAATGCCTTGATTCTGTCAAACCGGCCGCCGAGAAAAGCGCCGAGGGAACGGCGTTAAAAACCCGAACGGGAGCGAGGCCGATGGAGGCTGATCCCACTCTCCCTCTTCTCATCGCTCCCACATTATTCGTTACAGAGCCGCATTATGCTTGATTTGACGCCCTATTTCCTTTATGATGTTTTGCTTCTATAAGCCCATGAAAGCGATCGTCTTCCTTATCGCCGGCTGGTTCGCCCCCGGCCTCGGTCACGTTCTCCAGAAAAAGTACTGGCGCGGCCTGGTCTTCTTCGTTTCCGTCGGGGCCATGACGGCCCTCGGCCTGGGCATGGGTGGACGGATCTATCCCTTCCAGACGGAGAATCCGCTCACCGTCCTGGCCTTTTTCGCCGATCTCGGCGACTTTGTCCTTTACCTCCTGTCCCGTTTGCTGTCCTTCGGCCAGGGTTCGCTTGAACGGACCACCTTCGAGTTCGGGACGGCCTACATCGCCGGCGCCGGTCTTTTAAACTATCTCGTCGCTCTGGATGCCTTCGACATCGCCAAGGGGAAAAAGCGATGATCCTCGAGAGCCATCTCTTCTCGATGATCGTCTACGCGTTTTTCGTTTCCGTCGTGCTGGCTCTCCTCCGCCGCGACGACCGCCGCGGCCGGGTCAAGTACGGGCTCTCGCTGTTCCTGGTCATGGTCGGCGGCGCGCTCCTCTTCGGCTGGTTCATGTATATTTTCGCCCGCTGATAGCCGTCTCTTCGCTCCTCCGCTTTCCTTTGAATCCCCCATTCGATGTGCTATAATCCGTGACCGAACGCGCCGCCGTTGGCCGTTTCGTCATGATCGAGCTCTACCATATCTCAAAGCAATATCAGGAGGGGCAGTGGGCGCTGCTCGACATCAACCTTCATGTCATGAAAGGCGACTTCTGGTTTATCACCGGCCCGAGCGGCTCCGGCAAGTCCACGCTGCTCAAGATCATTTTTCGTGAAATCCTGCCGACCCGGGGACAGATCATCGTCGACGGCATCAACATCCTGCGCCTTCCCGACCACCAGATCTACAAGCTGCGCCGGACGATGGGCATCGTCTTCCAGGATTTCCGGCTTCTTTTCCACAAAAGGGTATTCAACAACGTGGCCATCGGCCTCCATGTGATCGGCGTCCCGATCAAAGAAATCCGGCGCCGCGTCTTCAGCGCCCTGAGATTGGTGAACCTGCATCAAAAAATGTGGGAGTATCCTTCCCACCTTTCCTACGGAGAGCAACAACGGGTGGCCATCGCCCGTGCCGTGGTGAATGAGCCCCGGATCCTGCTGGCCGACGAACCGACCGGAAATCTCGACCCGGAACTGGCCGCTGAGATCATGAGCGTCTTCAAAGAAATCAACAAAAGAGGCACGTCCGTCATCATCTGTAGCCATGACAAAGAACTGATCCGCCACTTCGGGGACAAAATCCTGTTTCTGTTCAAGGGAAAAATCATCGGCAAGGAGGTCTTGCCATCCTCCAGAAGATAAGATACTTTTCCCGAGACGCACTGAACAACCTTTGGCAGTATCGGGCGCGGAACATCCTCTCCATCACCATCATTTGCCTTTCCTTCCTGATTCTGGGTGTCTTCTTCTCCCTGTCCAACAACCTCCAGTACATCGCCGACCAGACGGCCGAAAACATGATGGTGGTTTTTTTCCTCTCCCCCGACGCCACCGCCGCCGAGATCGGCGATATCGAACAACGCATTCAATCCTCGCCTTATGTCGTCCGGATGAAACCGGTCAGCTCTGAACAGGCCTGGGAACGGTTTCAGGAAAGCTTCCCCGAGCTTCGGGAAATCCTCAAGAGCCTGGGCGCCAATCCTTTTCCCCCGTCATTCGAGGTGACCCTGCATAAGAAGGCCTTCATGTCCAACGAGATCATCGGATTCATCGAGGACATCAAAAATACCAAAGGAGTGGAGGATGTCCAGCTCAACCGGGATTGGGTGGAAAAGATGCAGTCGCTGAGCCGCTTGGCCCGGGCCATCGGATTCTTCCTCGGAGGGATCCTCATCCTGGCCTCATTCTTCATTATCTCCAACGTCATCCGCCTGAATGTCTTCGCCCGCCAGGGGGAAATCGAGATTCTCCGTTTCGTCGGCGCCACCAACACGTTCATCAGGCTGCCCTTTCTTTTGGAAGGGATCACGCTCGGGGTTCTCGGCAGCGCTTTGTCACTGGGCTTGCTTTTCCTTCTCGTGAAATTGTTCCCCCTCTATCTCGGCCACTCTCTCGGCGCCCTTCAGGAGATCATCAATTTCCGCACCCTCTCCTCGTCTCAAGCGCTGGGCATAATCGCCGGTGGCGTCCTCATGGGAGGGATGGGAAGCCTGAGCTCCCTCTCCCGGTTCCTAAAGATCTAGTCTCCCGTCCCGTGAATCTCTTCCTGAAGTCGGCCCCCAAGGACGGATCATGAGAAAATCTCCCGGCTCGGGCGGTGAGCCTCGCGGAGAGGTTCGGGGAGGCGGAGGCGCGCGCAATCGAAGCCACTGCCCCGAGCCTTTTTGTTGACACTTCGGGGGGATTGGCCTACAATTTTTTCAATGGCATCTCTAGGGCAGGAACTCCAGCGAGAGCGCGAGCTCAGGGGAATATCGCTCCAGGAGATCGCCGATTCCACCCGGATCAGCCTGAGGTTTCTCCAGGCCGTCGAGGAGGACCGGCTCGATCGCATTCCCGGGGCATTCTTCGTCCGCGCGATCCTGCGCTCCTATGCCCGGGGCATCGGGATCGATGAGCACCAGGTGCTCAACAAGTACCAAGAAATGCAGGCCTTTGCGGAGCCAGACCAAGACAAAAACGACGCATCCAAAAGGAAGCGGCCACCGCGCTCCCCTGTTTTTTCTTGGAGATGGTTGATCCTCGGCGTCGGAGCGGCCGTCGTCATCGCCCTCGGGCTCGTCCTTTTCTCCCTATTTTCCGGACCGCCGGAGGAGCCACCCGCCCTAATGGAAACCTCCCTTCCGGCCAGTGTGCCGGTTGGTGTCGTCGAACCGCCCGGGTCGGCGGGGATCGTGGTCGAAGAGATCAAGGGGCTTCTCCTTCAGGTCGATTTCAGCGAAGAAACATGGCTTCAAATCTATGCGGACGGAGAATCGATCTGGGACGGCATCAAGACCCCGGGAGAATCGCTCGAGGTCACGGCCCGCCGCGAGGTTCGCCTCTCCGTCGGCAACGCCGGGGGATTGCGTCTGACCATCAACGGCCAACAAGCCAAACCATTCGGACCGCGGGGGGCCGTCCGGACGAATATCCGCATCACTCCTGAGAACTACCGCGACTTCCTGGCGCCGGACGAGAGATAAACAGATGGAGACGTCCAAACAGAAAGGCCCGCGCTTCATCGCGGCTTTTGTGATTTTGCTCGTCGTCGTCTTTTTCGCCCTCGAGTACTTCATCCGCGCCTCCCAGGAGTTTTACCCCACCTCGGTCACCAACGTTCTCCTGTCGATGATGCAGGTCATCGTCCTGATCCTCTTCCTCGTCCTCCTCTTCGTCCTGGGCCGGAACCTCGTCAAGCTCCACATCGAAAGGAAGCGGAATATCGTCGGCTCGCATTTCAAGACCAAGCTCGTGCTGTTCTTCATCGCTCTGAGCATCATCCCCACCTTCCTGCTCTTCTTTTTCGCCAGCGATCTGATCAGCCGGAACATCGAGCTCTGGTTCAAAACGCCCTTCGACCGGGTGATCGCCGACACCCAGAGCGTCGCCGACGGAGTCTATGCCGATGCCGAGGAGACGGCGTACCACTTCGCCCTCGAGCTCAGCCGGGACATCCGGAGCCGGCGCCTTGTCCAGGTGCAGAACCGGCTGCTCCTGCGGGACTTCATCCGCGAGAAGCTCAACGAATACAAGCTCGATGAGATTGGCATCTACCTGAACGAGGAAGAGCTGTTCACTTATCTCAATCCCGGGCTTCCTCTCCAGGACTACAAATCCGTCCAGCCGGGTCTCGTCGAGAGAGCCCGGCGGGGCGAGCGCTTCCGCAGCATCGAGCCCATGGGAACGGGGGAAATGATCCGGAGAGGCGTTGCCTTCGACCTGGCCGGCGTCGGTCATATCCTGCTGACCGTGGGCAAGTTCTTTCCCCAGAGCTTCACCCAAAAACTCACCACCATCAACGCTTACGTGGAGAGATACAGTCTTCTGGCCCCCCAGAAGATCACGGTCAAGACCTTTTATATCTTCATCCTGATGTTCATCACCCTGCTCATCATCTTCGCGGCTTCGTGGAGCGGCCTCCATCTGGCCAAGGGGATCACCGTTCCGATCGAGAAGCTGGCCCAGGCCACCAAGGAGGTCTCCCGGGGCAACCTGAACGTCCGCGTCGAGGACGCCGCCACCGATGAGTTGGGAACGCTCATCGATTCCTTCAACCAGATGATCTCCGACCTCCGGGAGAGCCAACTTCACATCGCCCAAAAAACCACCGAACTCGAAAACCGCAGACAATACATCGAAACCGTCCTTCAGAACATCACGACCGGTGTCATCACGCTCGATTCGGGCGGCCGGATCACGACCATCAATCCGTCGGCCCGGGAAATGCTGGCCATCGAGGACCGGAACCCGGTCGGCAAAAGATTCGAAGAGGTCCTGAGCCAGGACAAGTACGGCGAAATCGTCAAGAACATCGCCTGGGGGATCAAAAACAAGTATCGCCTGTCCGACAAGGAGATCAATATCGTCACCAACGGCCAGACGACCACCCTCGCCCTGGCCCTCTCTCCCCTGCCCCAGGCCAACGGCGATTTCTCGGG
>JAFGRZ010000056.1 GCA_016934895.1 Candidatus Aminicenantota bacterium | reverse complement strand
CTGACATCGCGGCTGAGCTTCTTGATGTCGTCGACCACGGTCTCGACGGCCTTGTCGATGCCCTTCTTGAGAAGCATCGGGTTGGCACCGGAGGTGACGTATTTCAGGCCTTGGCCGTAAACGGCCTGGGCCAGGACGGTCGCGGTGGTCGTGCCGTCGCCGGCGACGTCCGAAGTCTTCGAGGCCACTTCCTTGACCAGTTGGGCGCCCATATTCTCCCAGGCGTCCTTGAGTTCGACTTCCTTGGCTACGGTGACTCCGTCCTTGGTGCTGGTCGGAGAGCCGAATTTCTTGTCCAGGATGACGTTTTTCCCTCGCGGTCCCAGCGTCGCCTTCACCAGATTGCTCAGGATGTTGACGCCTTTGAGGAGGGACTGTCTTGCATCTTCACCGACGATGATTTGTTTGGCCATGATTCCTCCTTATTTCTCGATCTTCGCCAGAATCTCTTCTTCCCGCAGGATGATATGCTCGACGTCGTCGATCATGACTTCCGTGCCGCTGTACTTGCCGATGAGGACACGGTCGCCCTTCTTGACCTCGAGCGGAACGGATTTCCCATCCTCATTGACGCGGCCCTTGCCGACGGCGATAACCTCGGCTTCCTGGGGCTTCTCTTTGGCGGTGTCGGGGATGATGATGCCTCCCTTTTTCACCTCCTTCTCCTCCAGTCTCTTGAGGAGAACCCTGTCATAAAGGGGTGTGACTTTCATGAAAACCTCCTTTTTTAGCAGTTAATATTTTAGAGTGCTAATTTTAGCCAAAAAGGGGGCTTTTGTCAATATGGGGATAAAAAAAATAGCAGTCCATCAAATAGACTGCTAAATCATCTTCTTGATCTTCAGCACCTTGGCCCGGCTGTGGAGGGTGTTCCGGTGGATCCCGATGGCTTTGGCGACTTTCGATTTGTTGCCTTTGTACTTTTTCGACGCGGTTTCGAGGAATATCTTTTCGAACTCATCCAGCGCATCACTGTATTGGATCTCCCGCTCGACCATTTCCTTGATCAGAACTTCGAGCTTATGGTGAATCGTGACGGCCCTAGATTTTTTCATTGAAATCCCTCGGTCCGGTTGTGATTTCTTCGTAGGTGGCCTTGAATTTCTCCTTCAGCTCCTGCGGAATGACCTGGATCATGCCTTTGGTCAGCCAGTAGCAATAAGGAGCGATCGCCGAGTCGCGGAGAGCCTGTTTGTCCACGGGAAAGGCCAGTTGCGCGATCACCATAACTCCACAGATCAGGACTCCGGTGATGACCCCGAGCGTCGATCCCAGGATGCGGTCGGCGAAACGCAGCGGGCCCTTGATGATTTTTGACAAGAGGAATGAAACCAGCCCCCCGACGATCACGACGGCGATGAAGATGAGCACAAACGCAATCAGATGCCTCCAGATCTCGGCGGTTAAGAGCCGGTTGAAAAGGGCGGAAACGGGACGGTAGTAAAGCGCAGCGATGATGAAACCGGCGACGACCGAGGCAATCCCGATGATCATCCTGGTCAGCCCCTTGATCAAGCCGAGGACGAGGCTGACCCCGATGACAAGCAGAAAAAGGATGTCCAGCCAATTGTTGACCATTCATCCCCTCCTTCTCGCCTTCAGCTCTTCGACCATCCGGTAGGTGCCTTCTCTGAGCCGGCCGAAAACGACATGCGGCTTGATGCGGCCATGGAAGTCCGATCCGGCCGTCACGACCAAGTCCATCTCTTCGGCCACGGCTTTGTACATCCGGATTTGCCCGGCGTCGTGGTAAGAGGAATAGACCTCGAGACCGACGAGGCCTCGCCCCTTGAGCACCGCCAAATCCTCCTTCGTCGCCCGCTCGAAATAGGCCCCCGGGTGGGCCAATACGGGCACGGCGCCGTCTCCGTCCATTAGATCGAGGACATCGAGCAGGCTGACCGTCCGCTTGGGCACGAAAGCGGGGCCCTCTTCCAGAAAATAATCCTTGTAGAAAAAGTAGGGAGCGAACAGACGGTTCTCGCCCTCGTAATATTTCTGGAGAGAGGGGATTTTCTTTTTCCGCCCCTTGTCGATCAGGATCTGGGCGATGCTCACTCCCAAGGGAGGGCGGCCTTTCGTTTCCCGGATCACCTCGTCCCAGTCGATCTCAAACCCCAGTTCCTTGAGCCTGGCCACCCGCTCTTTCGCCTCTTCCATCCGGGCACACGTAACAGTCGCCAGGATCCTTTTCAGAGTGGGGCTTGTCCAGCGGACAAAGGGAAGCAGAAGATGAAATTCCCGCCTCTCATAGAGCGTCGTCAGTTCGATACTGGGGATGAGTTCCACTCCTGCCTTCTCGCTGTCCTCCAGCGCGTCCGGATAGGCCTCCACGGTGTCATGATCGGCGATGGAGATCGCCCGGAGGCCGCTCTCCTTGGCCATCCGGAGTAGTGCGGCCGGCGGAAAGTCCCCGTCGCTCGAGTGCGAGGAGTGGACGTGAAGGTCGACCCGGCCGTTCATCATAGCCCGGTTTTGCCCGAAAGAAGAGTGTAGATCTCGAAGTAGCGAGCGGCCGTCTGCTCGATGATCTGAGGCGGGAGAGGCGGCGGCACGGAATTCCGGTCCCAGGAGCTGCTCAAGAGATAATCGCGCACGAACTGTTTGTCCAGGCTGGCCTGGCTTTTCCCGGGCCGGTAGCTCTGCAGCGGCCAAAACCGGGAGGAATCGGGCGTGAAAATTTCGTCGACCAGGATGAGATCGTCCTTGTCCAGACCGAACTCGAACTTGGTGTCGGCGATAATGATGCCCTTGGAGAGGGCATGGAGAGACGCTTTCTGGTAAAGCTTGAGGCTGGTTTTCCTGATTTTCTGGGCCAGCGCCTCGTCCCCGACGATCTTTTTCATCTCCTTGAAGGAGATGTTGAGATCATGCCCCTCTTCGGCCTTGGTGGCCGGAGCGAAAACCGGGCTCGGCAACCGGTCGGATTCCTTGAGCCCGGGAGGAAACTTGACCCCGCTCGTCTTTCCTGACTCCTTGTATTCTTTCCACCCGGACCCCGCCAAGTAGCTCCTGACCACGCATTCCACCGGAATGACTTTCGTCTTTTTAACCAGCATCGAGCGCTTGTCGAGAAGGTCTCTATATTTCTGCAAAGGCTGCGGGAACTGGCTGAAATCCGTGGCAAGAACGTGATTGGGACAGATGTAGGCCGTGAAATCGAACCAGAATTTGGAGAGCTGGGTCAAAATTTTTCCCTTGTCGGGGATGAGCGACGGGAGGACGAAATCAAAGGCCGAGACGCGGTCGGTGGCGACGAAGAGGAGCGTGTCGCCTAGATCGTAGACATCCCGGACCTTCCCGCGCTTGAAAAGAGGATATTCTGAGATCCGAATATCGGAAACGGGTTTTTCCATAGTGGGTTAAGGATAAAGAAAACGCCCGGAAAATGCAATGCGCATCACACCGGGATTATGCCGATGAAGCTGAGCAGGCGGCCGCAACCCTTCCCGTCGCGGCGGTAGGAGGGATAGTCCGGATCGCAGTGAGTGCAGACGTCTATGGAGAAAATATTTTTTTCTTTGACGCCGAGCCCGGAAAGCTGAAGGCGGGCGGCGGCTCTGAGGTCCAACAAATGTTTTCCGGGACGGCCTGGAGCCGGCCGCAAAAGCGAAGCAGGAAAAGCGGCCTCGGCATAAAGGTTCAGAACGTCTTCGCCGACCTCATAACACCCGGCGCCGATACAGGGACCGAGAGCCGCGAGGATGGTCGCCGGATCGACGGAATAGCGATCAGACATGCTCTTGACCGTCTTTTCGAGAACCCGCAGGCGGGTGCCTTTCCAGCCGCAGTGGACGGCGGCGACGACGCGCTTTTTTTCGTCGACGAGCAACACCGGCAGGCAGTCGGCCGTCTTGATGACCAGGAGGAGGCCCGGGAGACGGGTGACCAGGGCGTCTCCCCGCAAACCCGGTTGGGGCATTCCATCGATGAAATGGACGATATCGGAATGGATCTGCTTGAGGAAAACAGGGTGGAATCCGTCCCAATCCCCGCTTCTCTTGAAGTCCCTGTCCCGCCAATGGCGGTTTCCGAACCCGTGCTTCAGAAAAGGGACGCGTTCTAAACGGGGGATGGTGATCACCGCTGATCGCAGGGCTCGGTCTTTCATAATCAGAGCGCTTATATTATCAGATGGGGCCTGATATAATCCATCATGACGGCCATG
>JAFGRZ010000289.1 GCA_016934895.1 Candidatus Aminicenantota bacterium | reverse complement strand
CGGGCGGGAACCGGGTGTGGACGCGTCCCTGGTTCTTTCCGGCGCTGATGTCGCGCTCGACGATCTCCCGGATGAAATTCTTTTTGGGCTCTGTCTGGCTCATAGGGCGGTGCCTCGCAAACGCGTCAAGACTTTCTCTTTTCCCAGAAGCTCCATCATCTCGAAGAGCCCGGCCCCGCTCGTCCGGCCGCTGACGGCCATGCGGGCGGGGTGGATCAGCGCCGCCGGTTTGAGATTCCGATCCTCGGCCATCTTCCGGAAAACGTCTTCAACCGAGGCCGCGCTGAACGGCGCCAAACCTTCCAGCCGGGCGGCCAGGAGCCTCAGGTTCTCGACGCTCTCCGGGCTTTCGAGATATTTCCTCTTCCCGCCTTCCTCGACGGCATAATCGTCCCGGAAGAAGCAGTCGGTCATCTCCGGGAACTCGCGGAGGGTTTTCATCCGGATCTTATAGAGGTCGATGAGCTTGAGGAGGAATTCGTCGGCGACACCGGCGAGAGAGACGCCGGCGGCCGCGAGTTGGTCTTTGACGAGCGGCAGAAGATCGGCCGCCGTCTTCTTCATGATGTGGGCGGCGTTCAGCCAGCGGAGCTTCTGGAGGTCGAACTTGGCCTGGACGTCTCCCATATGGGAGATCTCGAACATCCGGGCCGCCTCTTCCAGGGTCATCACTTCGTGCTCCTCCCCGGGATACCAGCCGAGAAGGATCAGGTGATTGACCAGGGCCCCGGGAAGATAGCCCTCCTTCCGGTATTCCTCGACCGAAACGCCGCCGTGCCGCTTGGAGAGCTTCGCCCCGTCCGGACCGAGGATGAGCGGCATGTGCCCGAACCGCGGCGGCGCCAGCCCGAAGGCCTCGTAGAAAAGGATCTGCTTGGGCGTATTGGAGATATGGTCGTCGCCGCGCAGGATGTCTGTGATGCCCATCTCGGCGTCATCGACGACACAGGCGAAGTTATAGGAGGGCGAGCCGTCCGACTTGATCAGCACCTGGTCCTTGATGTCGTCGGTTCGGACCGCGATGCGGCCGTGAACGATGTCGTCGTATTCGATCGTCCGGCCCTTCTCGATACGGAAGAGGACGGCCTCCCCTTCCCGGTAGGCCCTGCCGGCGGCCACGAGATCCCCGGCTTTCTGCCGGTAGAGGGGGAAGCGGCGGCTCTGGAAAAGCGGCTCGCCGTCCCAGTCGAGACCCAGCCAGCGCAGGTCGCTGAGGATTTCCTCGAGGAAGCGGGGGTCGGAGCGGACCCGGTCGGTGTCTTCGACCCGGAGAAGAAACCGCCCCCCCGTGTGACGGGCATGAAGCCAGTTGAACAGCGCGGTCCGGGCGCTCCCGAGATGGAGAAAGCCTGTCGGACTGGGCGCGAAGCGGACGGTGACCATCTTTTCCGGACTAAAATAGCACAGGAGCCGGGGACGGTCAAACGCCCGCCCGCGCAGGCTGACCGTTTAATATTTTTTGGCGAACGACAAGAGCGAAATGGGGACATGACCGGAATCCGGGCAAGCGCTAGACGCTGCCGCCGTTCCCCTATTTCACCAAGGTGAACGTGGCGCACCCGGGGGCCAGGATCATACCGATGATATCATCGGTGAAGCTCGAGCCGACCATACAAATCTGGCTTTGTTGCCCGTTGGCGCATGCGGCGCAGGTGACATTGAGCCGGAGGATGGCGATTGTTCCCGTGCTGCCGACGGGGATGGCCAGGTTCGGGTCTCCCGCGAAGCCGCCGATCCTGACTCCGCTGCCGGTTTCGCTGCCTGACACGAACGGCCAGCTCCCGGTCAGGCTCCCTTTGCCGATGCTGACGTCGGCGAACATCGTCTTATCATAGGTGATGTCCATTCCGAAGGCCTTGATCTCGTTGGTGTTGCCCAGAATCGAGATCCGGACCTCGATTGCGTTTCCCGTCGTCCCGGAGTTCGGAACGCAGGAAATGCTGATCTGGTTATTGGTCGGCGGGCTGCCGACGACGAGCGTCACCTGGACGGCCCTGGGACTGTTGGTCGCATCGGGGCTGGAGACCGTGATCAATCCGGTATATGTCCCGGTGTTCAGGCCGGCGATCGTGACGAAAACCGTATGAGAAATCTCCTGCCCGGTCGATGCGCCGCTCGCCGGAGTGACGCTCATCCAGCCGGCATCGCCGGTGATGACATAATTCAAAGTCCCCCCGCCGGAGTTCCGGACTTTGATCTTCTGGGTGGCGGGGTTCGGCCCTCCTGCCGTGGCATTGAACGTCAGGGACGACGGGCTCAGGGCGATGGCCGGGGGAACCGATGTGCCCATCGCCAGAGTGACATTGACGGCCTGCGGACTGTTGGCCGCGTGGCTGTCGGCGATCGATACGACCGCGGAGTAAGTCCCCGTGGCCAACCCGGCCGTGTTCACGGCCAGGGTATGAGTCACTTCATCTCCGGTGGACGTCCCCGAAGCGGGGCTGACCGTCAGCCAACCGGCGTCTGAGCTGATGGTGTATTCGAGAGTGCCCTGACCGCTGTTCCGGACCCGGATCGTCTGCGACGGCGGGTTGGAGCCTCCGGCGGCGGCGCTGAAAGTCACGGAGTTCGGAGTGACGGAGATCTCCGGCGGCGGCTGCTCGCTCAGGTTGAGAGTCACAGTGACTTTCTGAGGGTTATTGACCGCCTGGAGACTCGATATGGTGATAACGGCCGTGTATGCCTCCGGCCCGGCGGTCAACGCGGTCTTGTCCACGGAGACCGTGTGCTCGACGGTCTGACCGCTGGACCAACCGTTGTCCGGGGAAACGGTCAACCAGTCGGCATCGTCGGTGATCGTATAGACCAGGTTTTCGATGCCCGAGTTCTTGACTTGAATAGCCTGGGGGACCGGATTGGCGCCGGCGGCAGAAGCGGAAAACGTGAGCGTATCGGTACTCACCCAGATCACCGGACTGGCTTCATTGGTATACGGGCCCTTGCAGTTGTTTTGGAAGATGAGGAAAGAGAGAACGATGAGAATGATCCAACCGGCCTTCTTGGTAAACATCGCTTGCTTCTCCCGGTCCATGGACTAATCCAAACGCAGACTCCCTCTTGTGATCACGGCCGTTGACAGGTCATCGACGAAAGCTTCGAGGTTGATCTCGCCTCCGCCGGATTTCTTTTTGAAAACGAGTTCGACCAGAAGCCCCGGTCCCCGTCTCAAGTCCTCGGACATCCGGAATCCTCCGATCCGGAGACGCCCGGGCTCGATTTCCTCGGCCTGGAAATCGACAAAACCTTCCTCTGAATCCGGCTGACGGACCCTTATAAAAGTCAATTGTTCAACCCCGAAACGCAGTTCCAACCCAAAGGCCTTGAGACCGAAAAGGTCATTGAGATGGACGGGAATCCGGACGAGCGAGTCGGCCGCGGGCTCGGGATTGCCCAGGCTCACCCATTTCAAATCCTTTCCGGTCGTCTCCGAGCGGAAAAACATGCCCTCGCCGAGATCGGCCGTCGCGAGGTCTCCGAACGGATTCAGGACATGGAGGGGAAGTCCCAATTCCGCACCTTCTTTGACCTGGAAGGTCAAGATCGCCAGGCCGCCGAAATCATCGATCGGGATGGGCTCTTGGCTTTCCGCCTCGATGTGAATGAGGCCGGGAGTCTCCTCCACGCCCAGGACATAATCGAATTCCCGCGTCAAGACGGTGGATTGCGTCTCCAGGTACCCGAGCATGTCCGCCGGATAGAGGACATCGAAGGCGAACGACCGGAGGCCCCTCGGATTGGAGACGATGACGGGAATGTTGACGACCTGCCCGGAACTTCCGATCGTGTCCAGAACATAGATGATCCGTCCCGACCTGGGTTCCGCCCTCCGGCCGCCGGCCTCGTCGGTTAATCTTGGCGATTTGGACGGCCGGGCGTCGCGGCCGGTCACCCGGACTTTGGTCTCTTTTGCGACCGAAAACTGATTTGAGGAAACGATTTCGGCCTTTATCGCACCGACCATGGCGCAGCAGAGGGGCAGGGTCGTGATCCCGAGGTAATGCTCGAAGATGTCCTGGGCATCTCCCGGAGTCGTGCCGAGACTGCAGTTGGCGTCCGAAGTCATCGTCTGGCATAAGGTAGGAGTGATTCTGCCCAGGTAGATCTCGAAAGCGCTTTGGGCGTCGCCCGGGGTGATATTGCCGTCATTGTTGACGTCGCCCAGCCATCCGCAGGGCTCGAAAGTGAAATCCGAGTCGCAGGGGACGGGGAGGAATTCATCCTCGAGGTCGTCGGTGTAATTGTCCAGCCACAGCGTCGTCTCCGTGGGGGTTGCATAACTCAGGCAGTTGACCTGGAAGATAATCTTGACCAGGCTGCCGGCGCTCGATTCCGGGATCACGGTCCCGCCGGTTCCCATGATTTTCAAGAGGCCGGCGGTCGAGGAATCGACGGTGATCGTCCAATTGCCGGTCAGGGTGCCGGGTTGGCTGTTTATGAACTTGAAAAACTCGGTGCTATAGATGAGATCCAGACCGAAAACGGCCATTGTTTCGGCATTTTGTGAGATCTCGACCGCGGCTTCGAAAAGCGTCCCGGCCGGGCTCAGGCTGGGATCAAGAACCAGGCTTATGGTGCCGTTATCTATGTCATCATCCTGCTCGGTCGCCGTGACATCTTCGTTCGGGACACCGGTCGCTGCGACCCGGATGGTCGCCGATCCGTTGGAGATATCGGGGTCCTCGGCGGCGGCCAAAGTCACCGGCTGGTTCGTGTCCCAGTTCGCCGTCGTGAAGGTGAGGGCCGCGCCCGACTGCACCGTGATGTCCGCATCCCCGCTGACTCTGGATACCGTCGCATTCACCGTCGCCGAGGGTTGGGCGGAGAGCCGCACCTGGAATACCGCCGTGTCCCCCTCGGGAACATTGACGGTCCCGACGCTCGTTATGAAATGCAGAGTATCGTTGTCCTGCTCGGTGGCGGGAATATCCTTGTTCGGGACGCCTGTCGCGGAGAGCCGGATCGTCGCCGATCCGTTGGAGATATCCGGGTCCTCGGCCGCGGCCAGGGTGACCGGCTGGTCGGCATTCCAGTTCGCCGTCGTGAAAATGAGGGCGGCGCCCGACTGCACTGAGATGTCCGCATCCCCGCTTGCCCGGGACACCGTCACATTCACGTCGGTGGAAGGCTGGGCCGAGAGGTGCACCTGGAACGTCGCCGTGCTCCCTTCGGGGACGTTGATCGTTTCCACACTCGTT
>JAFGRZ010000288.1 GCA_016934895.1 Candidatus Aminicenantota bacterium | reverse complement strand
TCTGGAAGGATGCCGACCCGGGAACGGCGGAGGTGAAGACCGCAAAAGAGCGGGTGGCGGAAGGGCTATCATTCCGGTCGAAAATCGTCTACGAACGGGGATGGCTCTTGCGGTAGACATCCATCAGCCGGCCGAGGTCGAGGTGGGTGTACTTCTGGGTCGTCGCCAGGCTCTCGTGGCCGAGGAGCTCCTGGATCACCCGAAGGTCGGCCCCCCGGCTCAGAAGATGCGTGGCGAAGGAGTGGCGGAGCGAGTGGGGGCTGATCTTCCGCTTCACGGCCGTCAGACGGATGTATTTATCCACCATCCGCTCCACAGACCGGGCCGTGATGCGCCGACCCCGGTAGTTCAGGAACAGCCCCTTCTCTCCCACCCTATCCCGGACAATCCCGGGCCTCACCCTTATGTATTCCTCAAGGCACTCGCCGGCCTTCCGGCCGAAGGGGACCAGCCGCTCTTTCTTTCCCTTCCCCCGCACCCGGACCATCCGCTCCGCCACGTTCACATCCTCCAGGTCAATGCCGACGAGCTCGCTCACCCGGATGCCTGAGGCATAGAGAAACTCCAGGATGGCCCGGTCCCTCAAGTCGAGCGGCCTCCGGGAGGCCGGGACATCCAGAAAGCCGGCCATTTCCTCCTCGGAGAGAAATGAAGGGACGGGCTTATCCTGCCGCGGCGTGGAGACGGCTTTAGCCGGGTTCTCGGCGATCCATTTCTTCTTCACACAGAACTGGAAGAAGGAACGGATGGCGGCCAGCTTGCGGGCCGTCGTGCTCTTCTTGAGCCGGCGCTCGTGGAGCCGGGCCATGAATCCGCGGATCTGGACATTGTCGACCTTCCGGAACGAGCCGCCCCGGTCCTTTACGTAATCGCTGAACTGAGTGAGATCCCGCCGGTAACTGGAAATCGTGTGGACCGATGCGTTTCGCTCGTAGCGAAGATAATCGAGAAAATCGCTAAGCTCCCGCTTCATCCTTTCCGCTCTCGGCCGGTTTGGCCTCGCCTTCGGATTTCTCCTGGAACCCGCATTTTTCGTCCATGCAGTACACCGTGGTCCCGCTTTTCCGCGTCTTTTTAAGCAGGATCGGTTTCCCACACTTCGGGCAGGGACGGTTCAAGGGCTCGTCCCACGTGGCGAACCGGCACTTGGGAAAACGGCTGCAGCCGTAAAACACCTTGCCTCTCCTGGTCTTCCGTTCGAGGATCATGCCGCCGCAGCCGAGCGGGCAGGCCATCCCCGTCTCTTTTTTTTCGGCTTTCGTCGCCTTGATGTATTTGCACTTGGGGTAATTCGAGCAAGCGACGAAATATCCGTAGCGCCCCTTCTTCTGGACGAGCTGGGAGCCGCACTCGGGGCAGTTCTCCTCCAGGGGCTTGGTCTCCTTTTTCACCAGGCTCTCCTTGTATGTGCATTCGGGAAAGCCCGAGCAGGCCTTGAAGCGGCCGAACCGGCCGTCCCGGATGACCAGGTTTTTCCCGCAGCGCGGACAAACTTCCTGGATGGGGATGCCTTTGCCCTTGACACTTTCGCTCTCTCCGGCCTTGGCGAGGTCTCGGCTGAGGAGACTGTGATATTCCCGGAGGTAATCCAGCCAATCTCTCTCGCCCTCCCCGATCCTGTCGAGCTCCTCCTCCATTCGGGCCGTGAACTTGACCTCCATCAGGTCGGCGAAGTGCTTCACCAGGAAGTCGGTGACGAACATCCCCAGGTCGGTGGGGATGAATTTGCCCTTTTCTTTGATCACGTAAGTGCGGTCCTGGAGCGTGGCGATGATCGGAGCGTAGGTGCTCGGCCGGCCGATCCCCTTAGCCTCGAGCTCCTTGACCAGGCTGCCCTCGGTATAGCGGGGCGGCGGCTGGGTGAAGTTCTGCTTCGGCTCGATCCCGAGGACACCGAGCGTCTCGCCCTTCTGGGCCTTCGGCAGAAGCTCGGTCTCTTTTTTGAGGCTCGGGTAGAGCGCGTAATAACCTTCGAACCGGACGACCTCCCCCTTGGCCTTGAACTGGCACCTCCCGGCCTCGATGGTGAACTCCGTCTCCTCGACCACCGCCGGACTCATCTGAGAGGCGATGAAACGGTTCCAGATGAGCCTGTATAGGTCATATTCGTCCTTCTTCAAGAAAGGCTTGACCGCGCCGGGCGGGAGGTCGGGAGAAGTCGGCCGGACGGCCTCGTGGGCATCCTGGGCTTTTTTCTTGTTCTTGAAGACCCGCGCATGGGAAGGAATATGGTCCTTCGAGTAGGCGGCTTCGATATATTTTCTCGCCCAGTCCAGGGCGCTATCGGAAATGCGGACGGAGTCCGTTCGCATGTAGGTGACAAGTCCGGTCAGGCCGCGGTCCCCGATGGGAAGACCCTCATAGAGCCGCTGGGCGACCGCCATTGTCTTTTTGACCGGGTAGCCGAGGACGCGAAACGCGTCCTGCTGGAGGGTGCTGGTGATATACGGCGGTCCAGGCTGGCGTTTTTTCTCCTGGATCTTGATATCCTCGAGGATGAACGGGGTTTTGTTCAGCTCTTCAATGATCCCCCGGGCGGTGGCCTCATCGCTCACCTTGGCTTTCTTGCCGTCGATCTTGGCGAGGCCGGCTTTAAACGGCGGAGGCAGGGAGGCTTCGAGCCCGGCGCTGATCGTCCAATACTCTTCAGCGACGAATTTCCGGATCTCCTTTTCCCGCTCGCAGATGAGCCTCAGGGCGATCGACTGGACCCGGCCGGCGCTCAATCCCTTGCCGATCTTCCGCCACAGCAGCGGACTGATCTGGTAGCCGACGAGGCGGTCGAGGATGCGGCGGGTCTGTTGGGCCTTGATCTTGTCCTGGTCGATATCCCCCAAATGTTCAAAAGCGGCCTCGACGGCCTTCTTGGTGATCTCCTGGAGAAGGACCCGCCGGATATTCGGATTGCTGTCCTCGAGCAGGGCGCTCAGGTGCCAGCAGATGGCCTCGCCTTCGCGGTCGGGATCGGCGGCCAGGATGACGGCGGCCGCCTCTTTGGCCGCCGACTGCAATTCGCCCACCGTCTTCTTCCTCTCGGGGATGACGACATAATGCGGGGCGAAATCGTGATCGATGTCGACGCCCAGTTTGCTCTTGGGCAGGTCCCGGATGTGGCCCATCGACGCCTTGACGATATAATCCGGCCCCAGATAGCGGTTGATGGTGTGCGCTTTGGCGGGTGATTCGACAATGACCAGAGACTTCGGCATTTAAAGACTCCTCTGAAAGTGCTTTCCCGGGACCTGACGGACGAGCCCCTTGATCTCCAGGCTGAGCAAAAGGCCCAGCATCTCGGAGACGGAGGAGTCGGCGGCTTCGACCAGCTCGTCGATATGGGTCAGGGTGGCAACGCTGAGGCGGTCAAACACTTTTTTCTCCTCCGGGCTCATCGCGGGCACTTCCCGCTTCTCCTCCGCCCTCGGGGCGAGCAGGCTCTCCCGCAAAGGCAACGGCAATTCTTCTATCACATCTTCCCATGATTCGACAAGCTTGGCGCCGGATTTAATCAGCCAGTTCGTCCCCCGGCTGAGGTCGGAAGTCAGGCATCCGGGGACGGCCATGACGTCCCGGTTTTGCTCCAGAGCCAGGCGGGCGGTGATGAGGGAGCCGCTCTGGCGGGTGGCCTCGACGACCAGCGTCGCCAAGGAGAGCCCGCTGATGATCCTGTTCCGGAGCGGAAAGTGAAACCCCAGGGGAGGCATGCGGGGAGGGAATTCCGTGATGACGGCGCCGGTCTCGGCGATCTTACGAAAAAGGCCTTTGTTTTCTGGAGGATAAATATCGTCCAGGCCCGATCCCAGGACGGCCACCGTCCTCCCCGAGTCGAGCGCCCCCCAGTGGGCGATGGAATCGATGCCTCGGGCCAAGCCGCTGACGATGACCAGGCCTCTTGCGGCCAGATCCCGGGCCAGCTTCTCGGCTACGGCTCTTCCGTATGGCGTCGGCCGGCGGGCGCCGACGACGGCGATGGACGGTTCGCGGAGGACTTCCGGCCGGCCCGCGCCATAAAGGACACACGGGGGATCGAAGACCTCCCTCAAAGCGTCGGGATATCCGGGGTCGTCAATCGTCAACACAAAATATCCTTTGTGAGCCAGCCAAGAAAGCGTTTCAGAGGCCCGGTCAAAGAGCGCGCGTGAGGTCAGCGCGGCCGCCTTCTCTTTTTCCACCCCCAGGGACTGCAGCTCTTCCGCGGACGCCCGGAAAACCATGGCCGGGTCCGGATAACGGGCGGCCACCTTCTGGGCGGACCTCAGGCTGTCCGAGAGGACCAGGTTCAGGGCCACCCAAAGGGCCGGGCCGTCGGTTCGACTCCCAAACAGGGTTTTCTGTTTCCGTCCGAGGCCCATGGCTTGACATCTCCGGCATTGCCGGTCCTCTCTAGTTCATGACGCCGCCGAGCGCCCTTTTTTTCTCATTCCCTTTTTTTCCCTTCTTTATCCCCTTTTCGTATCGCGGCCCCGCCCCGGACGTGATCCCTAACGATTTAAAGAAAACGCCATGTCGCCGCGCGGACAGAGCGGGATCATCGCCCGGGCGGAGAGGGAGCGAAATCGCTGATCCCCCGGCGACCGCCTTCCGGACAGGCCCTCAAGTGGAGTATTTCGGCGGGAGGACAAATACAGGCAGATCGGTCTGGGAAATGACTTTTTCGGTGGTGCTCCCCAGGAAGAATCTCCCCAGGCCGCTGGCGCAGGTGGCCATGACGATGAGGTCATACCGGTGGTCCCGGCAATACTCCTCGATTCCGGCGGCGGCATGAGACGCGTGGATCACATCCTTGTTGACGGAGATGCCTCCACCGTGCCGTTTCGCTCTCCGCTGGAACCTCTCGAGGGCCGACTGGAACATTTGATCGACCATCCGGAATTCATAACCGAAAAGTTCAAGGACATAGAGAAAAGTCAGGGAAGCGCCGAACCCTTTGGCCAATTTCCAGGCCATTTCCCGCTCGGCATCCTCGTCCTTGACGAAGTCCGTCGGCACGAGAATTTTCTTGATCCTTTGATGAGGCTTCAGTTTTGGAGTCACCAACACGGGGATCGTCGAATGCCGCAGGACGTGGTTGGCCGCGCTTCCAATCAGGATCTTTTCGATCATGGACTGTCCTTTTTTGCCCATGACGATGAGGTCGGCCTTCTCGCTCTCCGCCGTCTCGATGATCTT
>JAFGRZ010000055.1 GCA_016934895.1 Candidatus Aminicenantota bacterium | reverse complement strand
GGATCGGTCCGTGGATGACGGCTTTCACCTACGGCGCCGCCTACTTCTCGGCGGTCATCTTCATCGGATTCTCGGGGAAGGTCGGCTGGAGCTTCGGCTACTCGGGTCTTTGGATCGCCGTGGGCAATACCCTGATCGGCGTCCTGGCCGTTTGGTGGCTCCTGGGATTCCGGGTCAAGACCATGGCCCAGGAATACGGGGTGACGACCATGGCCGAGTTCTTCGGGAAGCGTTATCAGAGCCGATTCCTCAAGGTCTTCTCTCCCATCTGCATATTTATCTTCTTCGTTCCTTATTCGGCCGCCGTATTCATCGGGCTGTCCTACCTTTTCCGGCTGAATTTCAACATGGACTATTGGCAGGCCCTGGCCTTGATGGGTCTTTTCACCGCCTTCTATCTGGCGGTCGGGGGTTACCGGTCGATGACCATGCTCGATGTCATGTTCGGCCTCTTGATGCTGGCGGGAGGGACAGTGCTTTTCGTCAACATCCTGACCAAGTCCGACGGACTCGGAGCGATCGGCGCCGGGCTTTCGGCCATCGATCCGAAGCTCGTCGAGGCGGTCGGGCCGCCCGGACTCTGGCCTCTTTTTGCGCTCGTCTTCCTGACCTCGGTCGCTCCCTTCGGGATGCCCCAGCTCATCCAGAAGTTTTACGCCGTCCGCGACCGCAGGGCCATCCGCATCGGGATGGGGATCTCGACCCTCTTCGCCGCCGTACTCACCGGGGTTGCCTATTTCGCCGGCAGCGTCACCCGGCTTTACCTCACGCCGGAGTCCGCGCCGACCGCCTTTTCGGGTGGAAAACCCATCTTCGATGCCTTGATCCCGGAGCTCCTGGCCCGCGTCGTCCCGGCATCGCTTCTTATCCTCATCCTTCTCCTCATCCTGTCCGCCTCGATGTCCACCCTTGCAGCCCTCGTCCTCATCTCCAGCTCGGCCGTGGCCAAGGACCTATACGCCGGGCTCATCCGGCCGCAGGCCTCGGACAGGACGCTGACGCTGATGATGCGGGTTCTGAGTGTTTTCTTCGTCCTCGTCTCCGTTGTGATCGCCTATTTCCGGCCGGCCACCATCGTTTCCATCCTGGGCATTTCCTGGGGAGCCATCGGATCGGTCTTCCTCGGTCCGTTTGTCTGGGGGCTCCTCAGCCGGCGGACGAGCCGTGCGGCGGCCGTCTCAGCGGCGGTGCTGGCTTTGACCGTTTGCCTGGCGCTTTACGTCAAAGGCATGCCGTCTCCGGAAGCAGGGACCATCGGGATGATCGTTTCCCTGGTCATTCCTCCCGTCCTCAGCTTGTTTCAAAAAGACGGCGCCCCTTCAAGGAGCTGACACCGGCGCTGTATTTGCCGCCGCAGAGCGGGCCGGAGGGTTTGTGGTCTCCGACTTTCTCCACAGCGCCGTCCTTGGGGATCACGGCGATCGGGTCGTCCGGATCGAGGTTGAAACGGATTCTTGTTTCGCTTGACTTACTGCATCCGCCGCGTATATATTTCCTGACAGCCGTGAATTAAGCTGGTGAATGAGGGTGACAGTTACCTTAATTCGTGGCCAGCGAGTGCTGCCACTCGGTTTGAATTAGGGTAGCTGTCACCCTCATTCGTCACGCTAGTTCGCGAGGGAATCAAGGCATGAAGTGTCCGAAATGCGGCCTGGATAATCCCTCCGACTCCAAGTTCTGCGCCGAGTGCGGGACGCGCATCACTCCCGTACCTTCCTCTTCACCGGCCAAACCCGAACCGGTCGTCTTCACCGAAACCCTCCAAGTCTCCTCCCTCGAGCTCGCCCGGGGCAGCGCCTTCGCCGGCCGGTTCGAGGTCATCGAAGAGCTCGGCACGGGAGGGATGGGCAAAGTCTATCGCGTCTTCGATAAAAAGATCGACGAGGAAGTCGCCCTCAAGCTCCTCAAGCCCGAGATCGCCGCCGACCGCGGCACCCTGGAGCGCTTCCGCAATGAACTCAAGCTCGCCCGCCGGATCTCCCACCGCCACGTCTGCCGGATGTTCGACCTGAGCGAGGAGGCGGGGACCTCGTTCATCACCATGGAGTATGTCTCCGGTGAGGACCTCAAAAGCTTCATCCGGCGGGTCGGTCATCTTCCCGTTGGCAAGGCCGTCAGCATCGCCTCTCAGGTGGCTGAAGGCCTGGCCGAAGCCCACCGGCTGAACGTCGTCCACCGCGACCTCAAACCCCAGAACATCATGATCGACCGAGACGGCAACGCCCGGATCATGGACTTTGGCATCGCCCGCTCGCTCAAGGGCAAGGGCATCACCGGCGCCGGCGTCATGATCGGCACACCCGAGTACATGTCGCCCGAGCAGGTGGAGGGACGGGAGGCCGACCCGCGGGCCGACATCTACGCCCTGGGCGTGATCCTTTTCGAGATGCTGACCGGCCGCGTCCCCTTCGCCGGCGACACGCCGCTCAGCGTCGCCTTGAAGCAGAAGACGGAAGTGCCCCCGGACCCCATCGCAATCAACCCTCAGATTCCGGAGGAGCTCGGCCGCCTGATTCTCCGCTGCCTGGAAAAGGACCGGGAAAAAAGATACGCGCGGGTCGAAGACGTCATCTCAGAACTGAAGAAATTGGACATGGGCGCTACGCCTGTCTCGGGTGTCTATCGGCCGTCGACAAGCCTTCAAACCAAAAAACAAAAGTGGTCGCCGGCGCTCCTGCTCGTCCCGGCGGCCGTTATTGTCCTTGCGGCCGTCGTCTTTCTCATCATCAAAAAGGCCGGCCCGAAGCTCGACCCCAACCTGGTCGTCGTCGGCATCTTTGAAAACAAGACAGGAAACCAAGGACTCGACCCACTGGGCCGC
>JAFGRZ010000287.1 GCA_016934895.1 Candidatus Aminicenantota bacterium | reverse complement strand
TTCCGGATCACGATGAACCGGCCCCAGGTCCACAATGCCTTCAACGCGACGATGATCGGCGACTTGACCGAGGCCTTTCGCCTGGCCGCAAGCGACAACGGTGTGCGTATCGTCGTCCTGGCCGGCGCCGGAGAGTCGTTCTGCGCGGGGGCCGACCTCAACTGGATGCGGGAAATCATCCGTTATTCCTACGAACAAAACCTGAAAGAATCGCTTCAGATCGCGGAGCTGGTGAAATTCATTTACGAATTGCCGAAGCCGACCATCGCCCGGGTCAACGGCGCGGTCATCGGCGGCGGCAACGGGCTCGTCTCGGCCTGCGACATCGTCGTCGCCTCGGACAAAGCCAGGTTCGGGCTGTCCGAGGTCAAGATCGGGCTGGTCCCGGCGGCCATCGGGCCCTACGTCATCCGGCGTATCGGGGAGAGCGCGGCCCACGCGCTTTTCCTGACCGGCGAGCGCATCGACGCCCGGCGCGCCCTGGAGATCGGCCTGGTCAACAAAGTCGTTCCGGACGCCGATCTTGATGCGAAGGTCGGGGAGATCGTCCGCCAGCTTCTGAGCTCCGGCCCAGAGGCCATCGCCAAATGCAAGGAGCTCCTCCGGAGGGTCCCCGGCCTGAGCCTGGAAGAAGCCAAAGACTATACGGCCGAGATGATCGCGCGCCTGCGGGTCAGCCCCGAAGGACAGGAAGGAATGGCCTCCTTCCTCGAGAAAAGAAAACCCCGCTGGGCCAAAGATTAATCCCATGTTCAAAAAAATCGTCATCGCCAACCGCGGAGAAATCGCCTGCCGGATCATCCGGGCCTGCCGGGAGATGGGGATCGCTTCGGTCGCCGTCTATTCCGAGGCGGACCGGGCGGGACTCCATGTCCAGATGGCCGATGAGGCCGTCGGCATCGGGCCTCCGCCCGCCGTCGAGAGCTACCTCCATATGGACCGGATCATCGAGGCGGTCCGGGAGACAGGAGCTGAAGCCGTCCATCCGGGATACGGATTTTTGGCCGAGAATCCGGAGTTCGCCCGCCGCTTGGAAAAAGAGAAGATCGTCTTCATCGGCCCCAATTCGCGGGCCTTGGAGCTTGTCGGGGACAAGGTCCGGGCCCGACAGACTATGGAAAAGGCGGGCATCCCGATCATCCCCGGAATGAAGCGGGTCGCCGACGATTTCGCCGAGTATGCGGCCGAAGCGAAGGCGATCGGCTATCCGGTGATGATCAAGGCCTCGGCCGGGGGGGGCGGCAAAGGGATGCGGATCGTCTGTTCGGAGGAGGACCTCCGTCCGGCCCTGGAGGCCGGGCGGCGCGAAGCCAAATCGGCCTTCGGGGATGAATCCGTATATCTCGAGAAGTTTATCGAGAATCCCCGGCACGTGGAATTCCAGGTGCTGGCCGACAACGACGGACGGATCGTCCATCTCTTCGAACGCGAATGCTCGATCCAAAGACGCCACCAGAAGATCATCGAGGAAACGCCCTCGCCGGCGTTGACGCCAGAGCTGCGGCAGAGGATGGGAGAGGCAGCCAAGAGAGTCCTGGAAGTCTCGGGTTATAACAACGCGGGGACGGTCGAATTCCTTCTGGACAGGGAGAAGAGATTTTTTTTCCTGGAGGTCAACGCCCGGCTTCAGGTCGAACATCCCGTCACCGAGCTGACCACCGGCATCGACCTCGTCCACCGGCAGATCCGGATCGCGGCCGGGGAAAAACTGGATCTGAAGCAGGAGGAGTTGAGCCAGCGCGGTCATGCCATCGAGTGCCGCATTTATGCCGAGGATCCCGCGAACGGGTTTCTCCCGTCGGCGGGCAAGATTCTCTTTCTTCAGGAGCCCAAGGGGCCGGGAGTGCGTTATGACGGGGGGATCTTCAGCGGCTGGGACGTCCCCATCTACTATGACCCCATCCTGGCCAAGCTGATCGTCTGGGCGGAGACGCGCGAGGCCGCCTGCCGGAGGATGCGGAGCGCCCTGGATGACACCGTCATACTCGGCATCAAGACGACCATTCCTTTCCTCAAAGACATCATCTCGCATCCCCGGTTCCGGGAGGGCGCGACCACGACCGGGTTCATCAAGGATCATTTCGGGGACTGGAAAGAAAAAGAAGCCTCCGGGGAAACGGAAATTTTGAGCCTGGCGTCCGCGGCCTTTTTCGATTCCCGGAAAACATCCGAAGCGGGAGTTCTTTCGGTTCGGGCCAAGGAACAGTATTCGCCCTGGCGCATGCTGGGAAAATGGCGGATCGGTGAAAAGAGCGACTTATCCGGAGAGTGAGAGTGAGCGATGGAGTTTGAATATCTCGTCAAAGCGGAGAGCCGCCGCGTGTCTCTGGAGAAAAAAGGGGAGCATTGGATTTTCCGGGCCGGAGATCAAACCCTCGAGGCCGACGTCCGGATCATCTCCGGAAATGCCTTTTCCCTGATCGTCGGAGGAACTTCCCATCTGGTCGGCATCGCCGATCACAAAGACACAATCTATGTGTCTCTGGACGGAACAACGCTGACGCTCAAACGCCCGGGCGCCGAGGAGAAGCGCTTCGAGAAGGGAGAGGAAGGGTCCAAAGAGGGGATAACGGTCGTGAAGGCTCCGATGCCGGGGAAGGTGGTCAAAATCAACGTGGCCGAAAACGATGCCGTCCGGAAGAACCAGACTCTGGCCATCGTCGAAGCGATGAAGATGGAAAATGAGATAAAATCCCCCATGGACGGTGTGATCAAGAAGATTCACTCTTCCGCGGGAGATCTGGTCGATTCGGAAAAGTCTCTCATCGAGATCGAGCCCAAAACGTGACGATTCGCCCCGGACATACCGTCCAAATTTGGCGGTAGAAACGCAAGAGGATATTCTTCTATCGTCAATCCCGGAACGAAGCCTGTCTTTCACGGCCAGGTATGTTATGATGGCAACAGGCGGGGGAATCCATGAATCCGATCCGCCTCAACACGGAAGCGGGGATGCAACTATTTGATTGGGGTTGGAGTTTAAAAGGTTGAGAATGGATGATCAAGAGCTGATCCGAGAAGTCCAGAAAGGAGACGAGTTGGCCTTCGGAAAGATCGTTTCGGCCTACAAGGACCGGATCGTGAATTACCTTTACCAGTTCACGGGAGATTATCAGAAATCCGTGGAACTCGCCCAGGAAACGTTCCTCCGCGTCTATTTCAAGGCCGGCAAGTACAAGCCGATCGCTCCGCTTTCCTCCTGGATCTACGCGATCGCCTCGAACCTCGCCAAGACCGAAATGAAGAAAGCGCGGAAGTTTTCGACCGTTTCCCTGGACGACATGGCTGCGCACGAAATGCGCCGGAACGCCTCCAGCGAGGACCCGGCGGATCCGGGATTGCTCAGCAATCTCCGCGAGGCCCTGGATGCCCTGCATCCGCGCTACCGGATCCCGGTCATCCTGAAGGACATGGAAGGATTCTCGCAGGAAGAGATCGCCCAGATCATGAAAAAGCCGGTGGGCACGATCAAGGCCCGGATCAGCCGCGGACGGAGCTTTCTCAAAAAGAAGCTGGAGAGGGCTGTGGCCGGGGCGAGGTATGCGGTATGAATCGAGGGAGAGAAGAAATGGGTGAAATGGACATCTTGAAAAATCTGGCCGAGGTCAAGGCTCCGCCCGGATTCGACGAACAGGTCATGGCCCGGGTTTCGCTCCGGAAAAGATCAGAGCGGCGGAGACGGACGGTCCTGCGCTGGTCGTTGGCCGGGTCGCTTGCTTCGGCGGCGGTCGTCTTCGTCGTCCTGAGCACGGTTGTTTTCCGGGACCAGGGGCCGGTGGGGATAGCCGGCGGAGCCGCCGATCGCCGGCCGGCCGCATCGCTCGTCCGGCGCGCTGCCGCTGAGCGGGCCATCCCGATCATCGAAACCCTGGATTTCACGACCGAGTTCCGGCGCCGGTCTCTGGAGCCGGAAACC
>JAFGRZ010000286.1 GCA_016934895.1 Candidatus Aminicenantota bacterium | reverse complement strand
GTCGGAGCGAGTTTCCTCGCTGGGGAAACGAGCGGGCTGACGATTCCATGCCCCGAGCCTCTGCGGAGTTCCGCAGCGCCGAGAAAAGCGTTTCGGGAACGGCGTTAAGAACCTGAGGGGAGCGCTGACATTCCCAAGTTGACCAACATCTTCATCGTATGAAAAGGGATGCTGACACGGCCATTTTATTGTTTGTAAATCGGTTGCATTTCCGCTAGAATTGATGGGCCTAACGAAAAGGAGGAAAACATGAAGAAATCTCTATCTCTGATCGTCTGCGGCGTCTTCCTTCTCGGTATTGCTTCGGTTCCGGGATATTCTCAAACCGCGAAGGAAATCCTGTCCAAGTATATCGAGGCCCAGGGTGGCGCGAAGGCCTTGGCGGCAATCAAGGACACCACCGTCAGCGGCACGATGGACCTGGTGTCGTACGGGATGACCGGCAGCCTGACGATGTACCAGAAAGAGCCCAACAAGATGCGCATGGACATCGAGGTGATGGGCATGCTGATCACCCAGGCCTTCGACGGCGAGATCGCCTGGATGGTCAATCCCCAGACGGGAGCGACGGAGCAGATGCCGCAAGACATGACCGCGGAGCTCAAACGGCAGGCCCTCGGCAATGAAGCCCTCCTCAATCCCGAAAAATGGGGCATCAAGTACGACTACACAGGCAAGGAGAAGCTCAACGACAAGGAGTATCTTGTCCTGACCCAAACCACCCAAGACGGGCATGTCACCACCATGTACATCGATCCGGAAACCCACCTGACTTACAAGACCAAGGGAAAAACGATCGGCCAGTCCGGCGAAGAGGTCATGGCCGAATCTGTCCTCAGCGACTACAAGAAAGTCGACGGCCTCCTCGTAGCCCATTCCATGACAACGTCCCAAAACGGCCAGGAGTTCATGCGGATGACGATCACCAAGATCGCTTTCAATGCGGGCCTTGAAGACTCCCTTTTCCAGATGGCGAAATAAGAAGCGCTCGATTCCGTCGGTGATCTTGTCGGGGCGAGGTGTCAGATGAGAAGAGCAAGGTTTTGGATTTTCCTCCTGGTCATCGGCTTGATCGGTTGCGCCGTCAACCCGGTGACCGGCAAAAAAGAGCTCAGCCTCATCTCGGAAAGTCAAGAGGTGGCTCTGGGCAAACAGACGGACGTCGAGATCCGGCAGCAGTACGGCGTCTACGATGATGCCGACCTTAACAGCTATGTTCAGGCCGTCGGTCAGTCCCTCGCCCGCCATACCCATCGCCCGCAGCTTCCCTACCAGTTCGCCGTCCTGGACACTCCCGTTGTCAATGCCTTCGCCGTTCCGGGCGGATATATCTATGTCACCCGCGGCATTTTAGCCCTGATGCGCTCGGAGGCCGAACTGGCGGTCGTCCTGGGTCATGAGCTTGGGCATGTCAACGCCCGCCACAGCGTCCGCCGGATGAGCCAGATGATGCTCGCCCAAGTCGGCCTCGTCGTGGGCAGCGTCTTGAGCGAGACCTTCGCTAAAGCCGCCAACCTGGCCGGTGTTGGCGTCCAGCTCCTCTTCCTCAAGTACAGCCGGGATGACGAGTATCAAGCGGATACCCTCGGCGTCGAGTACGCGCGCAAAGGAATCTATGATCCAGGCAAGATGATCCCCTTTTTCGCCTCCCTGGAAAAGCTGGGCGATCTTTCCGGCGGCCGGGCCCTGCCGGGGTTCCTGTCCACTCACCCCTTGACCAAAGACCGCATCGAGCGGGTCAAGCAGATGCTCACGGAAAGCGACGGCAAGCTGGAGATCAAGGAGATGCCTTATCTTACGCGGCTCGACGGACTCATCTACGGAGATGATCCCCGCCAGGGTTATGTCGAGGACGGCCGCTTTTACCACCCGGACATGGCTTTCGCTTTCACCATCCCCAACGGATGGCATGTCGTCAATACACCATCCCAGGTCATGATGTCGTCTCCGGACGAAAAGGCGGCTCTGGTCCTCCAGGCCGAGAAGACGGCGGAAGACCTGCAGGCTTATGCCCGGAAAAAGGCCTCCCGGATCGAGGGCAGCCAGTTTGTCGGCGAGGACAATATTAAAGTCCCCGGCCTGACCTCTGTCCACCAGATCTATCGGGTGAATCAGCAGCAGGGCGGGACGATCAACCTGCGGCTTTCCGCGATCCGGAAAGCCGACCTGGTCTACACGTTCACCGCTCTGGCCGGCGCCTCGGATTTCCGGCGGTTCGACCAGGAATTTAAGCGCGCCGCCCAATCCTTCGGCAACCTGACGAACCCGGCCTATCTCCGGCGAAAACCCACCCAGATAAAATTGCTCCGGGCCAACGGCCGGCAGACTCTCCAGGAGATGTTTTCCGGCACGGGTGTGAAGAAGGACATCTGGCCGACCCTTGCCATCCTCAACGGGATGGAGCTCGGGGACAGGCCGCCTCAGGGCAAAACGATCAAGGCCATCCGTTAACTGCTAAATCCCGGCCTCCTTAAGAACGCCGTGAGCCAGCCGCAGCGCCTGGAGGCCTTCTTCTCCCGTCACCTTGGAAATCTTTCCCTGCCGGATGCAGTCGAGGAAACTCCTGAGTTCTTTCTTGAGCGGTTCCTCTTTCTGAATGCGTAAGGTCTTGACGTTCGCCTGGCGACGGTCCAGGGGAAAGACGACGACCTCCTGGTCGATGTAGTCAACCGAATAGTAAACGGTTGGTTCGAAAATCCGCAGTTTCCTCACCTTTCCCTGGTGGACGCGACTGGCCGTCAGCGTGGCGACGCATCCCCCTTTGAACTCCAGGCGGGCGGTGGCGATATCCACCTTTTCGGAGAGCACATGAATCCCCGACGCCCGGATGGCGCTCACCTCGTCCTTGATCAATGCCATGATGATGTCGAGGTCATGGATCATGAGGTCAAGGACCACGTCGATATCGAGCGAACGGGCCGAGAATGATCCGAGCCGCTGGACCTCGATGAAGCGGGGTTCCCGGATCATCGTTTCCACGGCCTCGACGGCCGGGTTGAATCTCTCCAGGTGCCCGACCTGCAAGACGAGACCGCTCTTCCCGGCCTCTTTGACAAGCTGCTCGGCCTGATCGACGGTTTCGGTGATCGGCTTCTCCACCAGGACCGCTTTTCCGTGGCGCAGAAGGTTCAGAGAGATGGAAAAATGGTCCGAGGTCGGCGTCGCCACAATGGCCGCGTCGACTTCGTCCATCATCTCTTCGTAGTTCTGGTAATAGAGGACTCCGTGCCGGTTCCCGATCTCCATGGCCTTCTTGAAGTCGATATCGGCCACTCCCTTGAGCTCAGCCTCCTCGAGATAGGACAGGATGCGGGCGTGCTGGGTCCCGAGATAACCGACGCCGATGATTCCGACTTTGACCTGATCCATCGATCTCCTCCGAACTCAGTCGATCTTCCGTACGACTATGGACACACCATGGGAGTTCGCCAGGGCGAGCGTCTTCTCCCGCTGGAACAAAGCGACCTTGGCGGCCTCGATTCCGAGCACAACCCCGCCTGCGCGGACAAGCCCCTTGACCGTCTCCAAACCGACGGCCGGGATATCGAACTTCATATCCTGGGCCGTCCGGCCGGCCTTGACCACAACAATACCGGCTCCCGCCAGGCGCCCTGCTCTCCTGATCATCCTGTCCGTCCCTTCAAAGCCCTCGACCGCGACGACGGCCTTCCGCTTGACGGCCAAGGCCTGACCGATCTCCAAGTCGGCGATCCGGCGCGCGATCCTCAGCCCGAACTCGACATCGGCCAGGGCCTCGGGCGAAGGTTTCTTCCGAGTGAGAACTCCGGGATCGCAAAAATGGGACTTCAAGAAGGATCCCGGATTCAGGACTTTGAGTCCCCCGGCTTCCAGATAGCCGAAAACGGCCTTGAGCAAGGCCGTCGCCGATCGCTCCGGAATCCCTTCCAGGAGCCTTCGGGCTTGAGCATCAAGGAGATCTTTCCGGAAGATGACCTCCGGCCGGACCTTTCCCAGGAACAAGAGCTCGGAAACATCTTGGCCCCGAAAAAAAGCCAGCGCTTCAGCGACCGCTCCAGGCCGGACCATGGTGAACATATCGGCGGCTTTCTTGACCCCCGGCTGCGTTTCCCCTTCGATCCCGAGAACCACCGTGCGGAACCCGATCCGGCGCAGGTCGGACACGCCTGGGGCCACAAACGGCCCCGACCCGGCGACTATTCCGATTCGTCGTCCCATGTCCCCGAAGGCTTCTTGATGATCCCTCTCTTGGAGGCCTGGATGAACCGGAGGACCTCGTCGCGGTCTTCCCCGGCCGGGATCCTGGTCTGGATCTCTTCGACCGCCTGCTGGGTATTCAAGTTCGAATAAAACAGGATCTTGAAAATCTGCTTGATCGTCTGGACTCGTTCCCGGTTGAATCCCCGCCTCCTCAGGCCGACGGCGTTCAGTCCGTACAGCAGAACGGGACGCATCCCGGCGACTTTGGCGAAGGGGACGACATCCTGGGTGATCACGGAGTATCCCCCGATGTAGGCGCACGCGCCGATGCGCGAGAACTGGTGAACTCCGACGAAGGCGCTGAGCGTGGCGTAGTCGTCGACCGCGCAATGCCCCCCCAGGGTTGCCCCGTTGGTGAGGACGACGAAGTGGCCGATCCGGCAATCGTGAGCGATATGGGAGTAAGCCATGAAATAGTTGTCATTCCCAATAGAGGTCAGGCCGCCGCCCTTGACGGTCCCGCGGTGCACGGTGATGAACTCTCGGAAGACGTTCCGGTCCCCGATCCTGACTCCGGTTTCTTCTTGACGATAACCCACGTCCTGCGGTTCGCCGCCGATGACCGCAAAGGGAGAGATCCGGCAGGACTCCCCGATCTCCGTCGTCCCTAATATCTGGATATTTCCCTCGAGCCGGGTGCGGCTTCGGATGACGGCTTTCTCACCGACGACACAGTGGGGGCCGATCCAAACGCCCTCCCCGAGCCGGGCGCTTGGGTGAACAACGGAGGTCGGATGAACGAAGACCTCACTTGGGCGCATTCGCCTCCTCGAGGTCGATGATGGCCGCCGAGACCTCCCCTTCGACGACGATCTCTTTGTTGACCATCGCCCTTCCCCGGATCGTCGCGAAACGCGCCCGGACCTTGCCGATCTCGGCATAGAGCTCGAGCTGGTCCCCGGGGACGACGATCCTCCGGAACCTGATGTTCTGGAGCTTGCTCAGGACGACGAGCTTTTTGGCCGCATCGGGGATGGAATGATAGAGCAGGATTCCGCCCGCCTGGGCGACCGCTTCGACGATCAGGACTCCGGGCATGATCTTGGTCTCCGGAAAGTGCCCCTCGAAGAAGGATTCGTTGGCGGTGACGTTTTTGATGGCCTGGATGGACCGGCCGGGCTCTATTTTGATGACCCGGTCCACCATGAGAAAGGGGTAACGGTGAGGCAGAAACCGGAGAATCTCTTCAATGGTCAACACGGCGCTGATCGCCCGGGCCTTTACTTGGCCGGAGGCGCGGCTTTCGAGGCGTCATATCGCCGGATGACCTCCGGGGTCAGGTCGATGGCGGGATTGAAATAGACGGCTCCGCTCCGGGCCAGGTCTAAGACCAAGTCGATGCCCTTCTCTTTCCCCATGGCCTCGATGATCGGGATCAGCTCGCTCTGGATCTTGTTAAAGAGCTTCATCTGCATGTCCTGGAAATCGCGGGACGCGTCTTCGGCCACCCGTTTCCGTTCGGTTTGCTTCCTTTGCAGATCGGCGCTCATATTGTAGAGGGCATCCTCCGACAAAGTGAGACGCTGGGTGTTGATCCGGGTTTCGAGCTGGCGGATCTCTTCGTCGATTTTGGTCAAGGCGCCCTGGTTGGACTTGTCCTTTTCCTGAAGTCGGGCGATCACCCTTTTCCCTTCGGCCGATTTCTCCAGGACTTCCTGAGAGTTGATCACACCGATCTTGGGATCCTGCTGAGCGATCCCGAGAGTGCCGGCCACGGCGAAAAGGCAAAGGAAGAGGAGCGTTCGCATTGGCTTTTTCTTCATGATCGATATCCTCCTGATTAAAATGTCGTCCCTATGGCGAACCGGAAATTGAGATTGGTGTCACCGGGATAAATCAAGCGGTTATTATAAGCCAAAATGAGCCGAAAGGGAACACGCAAGGCGGGAACGAAGATCCGGGCCTCGATTCCCGCTGAGGTGAACATATCGCGGAAATTGATTTTCTGCTCTTCGAAATAGCTGTTGCCCATGTCATAGAAGAGGATGACATTCAAGGGGCCGCCGATCTGGAACTGGTATTCGGCGTTGAGGACGAAGGCCTTCATCCCGCCCATCAGCTGTCCTTCGTCGGTCCGGGGACCGATCGAATAGATATCGTAGCCGCGGATGTCCCGCTCTCCCCCCATGTAGAACCGCTCCCAGAAGGGGACATCGGAACCGCCGGTCTTCTCGATGAACTGGTAGAGCAGATGGAATCCGAAAACCTGCTTGCGGAGCGTCGGCCGCCAGAAGGTGAACTCGATCTTGGGTTTGATGAAATCGACCTCACCTCCCAGGGGGCCGCCGGCGTACTTCAGCGAAGCCAGGATCAT
>JAFGRZ010000285.1 GCA_016934895.1 Candidatus Aminicenantota bacterium | reverse complement strand
TGAATGTCCCTTTCTTCATATTTTTTCTCCGCAAAGCCTAGTCTTCCGGAAGCGGCCTGGCCAGAGATTCTTCCCGGGGCAGCCAGACGGCCATCTCCCCTTCCCCCCGGTGGGCCCAGGCGTAATAGGGAATAGCGATGAATTCCTGCTTTTTTCTGTCCACGGCATCTTGCCCCCGGCCGGCGGAAAGTGCCGTGGCTTCTGCCTTGATGACCGTCACGCCATTGAGCAGGCTCTCCCGGCGTTCGACGAACAGCGCGGTCTCGTCGGACAACACGATGTTGGAAACATGACCGGCGTTGTCCGGCCACTCGGCGCAGTAGACGACCGGCCCGCGCTCCAGAGCGACTTTTCCGGCGTCGTCCTCGACATTGGGATTGGCGATAACCCTCCGGACGGCCATGGGGAGGCCGACCTCAATCGTGTCGCCATCCTGCCAGGTCCTCCTCAGTCGGATATAGCCCTGGGCGAACTCCGGAGTGACGGTTTCTCCGTTGATCCGTACCGGCACCGCCCCTTCTTGAAAATCGGCATATTGGTAAAGATCGCCCGGCACCGGCCTCCCGACCGCCCAACCGGGGATGCGGATATGAATCCCGAACTCGCCCGGCTCCTCGGGATGAAGGAGGATCTTGACCTCGCCCTCCCAGGGATAGAGGGTTTGCTGTTCAACCCTCACCTTGCTGGCCCCCAACATCAGGTCCGCCCGGCTGGCGACGAACAGGTTCACGTACAAGGAATCGTCCCGGGTCGCATAAACAAAACCGGGGATCTCCGGCACGAAACGCACGATGTTGCTCGGACAGCAGGCGCAGTTGAACCAGGGGCTGCGCCGATACTGGCCGAATGACTCGAGGGGATTGGGATAGAAGAAAAGATCACCGCTCATCCCGACTCCCGAGAGGAAGGCGTTATACAGGGTTCTCTCCAAGAGGTCGATATACCGGGAATCGCCCTTGATCAGGAACATCCGCCAATTCCAGAGAATATAGCCGATCGAGGCGCAGGTCTCGCAATAGGCCGTGGAATTCGGCAGCTCGTAAGCGGCGCCAAAGCCTTCGATTTGGCCGGCCGCCCCGATACCCCCTGTGACATACATTTTTTTGTAAGCGACGTCATCCCAGATCCGGTCCAGGGCCCGCACGTAGGCCTCGTCTCCGGTGATCGCCGCCACGTCGGCCATCCCGGAGTACAAATACATCGCCCGGACGGCGTGGCCGACCGCCTCCGCCTGTTCGACGACCGGCTTGTGGTCCTGGGAATACTCGCCGTAGAGCTTGCGGCCGTTCGCGCGTCCCCGCTCGTCCAGGAAGAACTTGGCGAGGTTGAGGTACTTTTTCTTGCCGGTCAGGCGGTAAAGCTTGATCAACCCGATCTCGATCTCCTGATGACCCGGAGCGCCGCGTTTCTTCCCGCGGCCGAAAACGCTGTCGACAAGGTCCGCGCTTTTCAAGGCGATATTGAGCAGGTTTTTCTTGCCGGTCGCTCTGTTGTGAGCCACCGCCGCCTCGTAGAGATGACCGAGGTTATAGAGCTCATGGCTCATGTAGAGATTCGACCAACGCTCGTTTCCCACCCAGTCGACGGGCGGATTGGCCGGGTCGATCGTCCGGGCCGTGTAAAGATAGCCGTCTTTCTCCTGGGCGGCGGCGATCTTGGCGATGATCGCGTCCACTTTGGTCTCGAGCTCGGGGTCGGGATGGACCATCAGGGAATAGGCGGCGCCCTCGATGACCTTGAAGACATCGGAATCATCGAAAGGATATTTCGTGCAGAATTCTCCTTGGGCGGCTCCGCCGGCGATCTCGAAGTTCTTGATCCGGCCCGTCGACTCGCACTGCTCGAGGGCGAACGGGATCGTCACCGTCCGGTTGGTCTCGAGACGGGGCGCCCAGAACGTGTCGGTGAGCTCGACGGCGGTCAGGGGAACCGCGTTGAAGGGAAAACCCGCTCTTCCGCCCTTCCGGCACGACACCAGAGGCAGAACGAGCATGATCCCGAGGCCGCCGGCCAAAAACCGAGTCTTCACTTTCATTGGGTTCGTCTCCTCATCGATCGAATAAGGGCTCTCATTTTATCACCTTTCCCGGAGCATCACCACGCCGAAGAGCCCCCCCGCTGTGCCTTTTTCCGGGGCCTGGAATCGGACACTCACTTTCTCTTTCCCCCGGACGATCTCGGGCTGGATCTTGTATTCCACATCGAAAAAGTCGCCGGGAAAGTTCACGTTGACCGTCTGGGTGGCGATCTTCGTCCCATCAATGAGAATGTCGAAGGTGCGGTTGACGTCGCTTCCCCAATAGGTGCATAAAAGCACCAGGGGCCGGCCGGGAAGGACGCGGAGATCATAGCTGAACCAACCGCCGTCAACGGCCTGGCGCCATTTTTCCCCGCGAAGCTCGCCGGAGGAGCTCTTTTTTCCCTGGAGATTGTGGGCGGTCTCGGAGTCGGGCTCGCCGACCTCCACCCGGTCGACCCGCCGCCTCTCGATGGCAGTCCGGCGGGCTTCATCCGCGGCCGCCCGGGCCCGGCGCCGGGCCTCGACAGCGGGCCATTCTTCCCGGCTATACAAAGGCCAGTAGAGCGCGTAACGTTTGCCGAAAAGCGCATAGAATGGAACGAGTGTCACATCCTCCGGCCGGCCCGCGCCCACGGTCCGGAAGGTCAATGGGCGGTCCTTCACGGGCTCCAGCCAATCCTCCGGGTTTCCGACCGGAGGAACAAGGTCCGGAGCGGACGCGGGTTTCCCGTCGGCGTGATAAGGTCCATAGATTCTTTCTTCAGCCACTTCGTCGGTCGGGAGCTCGCCGGCGAGGACGACCGGGCCGTAGAGGATGGCCGCGATATGAGGATCATCCGGCATGCGCCGGAGATCAAAAGACATGGGCATCACGATATCCAACCGGTCGCCGTCTTTCCAAGTGCGGGCGATGGTCAGGTAGCTCCCCGGCCGGGCGGAGACGTCATGAGGCTCCCCGTTGATCTTCAACTCGACTCCCCGGGCGGCCCAACCGGGCACACGGATCTTGACGTCGAGGCCGAGGTCTTTCCGGCAGCCGAAGAGGAGTGAAGTCCGGGCCTCCTCCGGGAAACGCGTCTCCTGCCGAACGGTCAACCCTTTCCCAGGCCAGTCGAGCTCGGTGGCGATGAAGAGATTGACGAAGAGGGCTTTGTCGTCGTGGAAATATACGCTCTCGCCGTACTTGGCATGGCTCTCGACGCCCGTGCCTGTGCAGCACCAGAAGGAGTCGTTCGGCGTGCAGAAGGTCTTGTACCACCCGGACTCCATCGGCACGTAGTACATCACCATGCCGGTCTCCGGATCCTGGGTTGAGAGGATGCCGTTGAGCAGGGCGCGTTCGGTGTAATCGGCCAGCGCCGGATCGGCGCTCCAGGTGAAGAGCTGACGGGTGAGCCTGAGCATGTTGTAAGTCACGCAGGTCTCGTGGGTGGCGTTGCTCACCTCGGCGGCCAGGACATCCGGGTCGGTCCGCCAGGCCTCATAGTTGCTCGTCCCGCCGGTCACGTAGGAGCGATGATTGACGACCTCATCCCAGAAATAGGTCGCCGCGTCGCGGTAATATTTTTCGCCGGTCAGCTCGTATTCGCGGGCGGCCCCGATCACCTTGGGAACCTGGGTGTTGACGTGGAGCCTTTTGAGCTCGTCGCGGCCGGCGGCCAGTGGGTCGAGAAAAGCCCTGTGGTCGAAGCGCCGGGCCAGGGCGAGGTGCTCGGGATTCCCGGTGACGGCGTATAGGTTCGCCAGAACTTCCGTCATCCCGCCGTGTTCGACCCTGAGCATCCGCCCGACCGCGTCGTCGTCGAGTTTGTCAACCCGGGACTTCGTCCAGGCGGTCATTCCCTCGAGGACATCGAGCGCCCGCCGGTCTCCGCAGTGGACATGCATGTCGAGAAGCCCGGCCATGATTTTGTGGAGCGTGTACCAGGGGGCCCAGACGCGGCGGCCTTCGATGACCCGGTCGATGAACTCCTCGGGGAAGGCGCTGAGGTAGCCGGTCCGGCCCAGCGCTTTCTGGCACTTGGCCAGTTCGGCGACCAGGGCGGAGGCCTTCCGTCGCAGCGCTTCATCGCCGCCGGCGGCATAAGTCAGGGCGCAGGCGGTCAGGAAATGGCCGACAAAATGGCCGCGCAACTCGACCTTCGGCTCCTCCCAGCCGCCCAGTGGCTGGGCCGCGGACGGCAATCCGGCGTTCAATCGGAACGTATGCAGCAGCCGGTCGGGATCGAGATCACGGAGATACCGGGTGTTGCGGTCCATGGCCTGCTTGAACGGCCCGTCGAGGAGACGGACGTTTTGAAGGGGAAACGGACGGACGGCGATGGGGACGAGCGGCTGGATTTTTTCGGGACGGGGCGTTTTTGCGCCTTCGCAGGAAACCATGAAAGCCGCAAGCCAGAATGCGCTAACCGCGGTCAACGATACCGATAGCTTCTTGGACACAGTGACGACCTCCCGGAAAGTCGTTATATGAAGGAAAGGAGGGCATATTCGTCCAGGGGGCGGGCATGGCCGCCCTCATAAGAAGCCATTTTATAGCTCAGAAGACGAGCGATGTCAAAAGCTGCGAAAAAAGGATTCGCATCCCTTTCCAT
>JAFGRZ010000284.1 GCA_016934895.1 Candidatus Aminicenantota bacterium | reverse complement strand
TCCTCGCGCAACTGTCTCTGCTGTTTGCGCAGGGATTTCGCCTCCTGGATAATTTTTACCACGGCCGGCGCCGTCTCACTCTCCTGAACGGAGAGGTTCTGGCTGATTTCCAGAACCGACCGGTTCTTTCTGGCATAGTCTTGCCGGGCCCGCCGGCCGCAGAGGAACTCGAACCGCAGGTTGTTCCGGATCCTGTCCCAGCGGATGATCTTGATCAGGCCGATCTCCCCGGTTCTCCGGCAGTGGGTCCCGCCGCAGGCGGAATAATCGAAGCCGTCCACCTCGACAACACGGATCGTCCCCTCTTTCTTGGGCGGCCGCCGCAACGGGACGGTGGAGATTTTCGCGGCCTCGACGAAATAAGTCTTGATCTCCCGGTCCTCGAAGACCAGCTCGTTGGCTCTGGATTCCGCTTTTTCCAGATCCGAATCGGAGACGGCTTTTATCCCTATTTCCAGCGTCGAGATTTGCTCTCCCAAATGAAAGGACCGGGTCTCTCCATCCAGGACTTCGATGAAGCACTGAGACAGGACGTGCTGGCCGGAGTGTTGCTGCATATGGTCGAAACGGCGGTCCCAATCGACGATCCCCCGAACGTCTTCCCTCTCCTCCAACTCCCGGTCCAGAATGTGCACAATCCTGCCCTCATCCTCGTAGACATGAAGCACATCGGCCCCTCCGAGGGTCCCCCGGTCCGACGGCTGCCCCCCCGACTCCGGATAGAAAGAGGTCCGATCGAGGACCACAGCCGGCCGGCTCTCCTGAACGAATCGCTCCTGGATGCGGCCGTCGAACTCCTTCCGGTAGGCATCCTCAAAATAGAGCTTGATCGTCAACTTCCCTTCCCCTATCCGCCCGTCAGGGCGAGGATCCGGGCCGTCGTCTTGAAATGGGTCTTGGCCACTTTCTCGAGGATCTGGGGTCCATGAAGCTTGACCAACTTCAGCCCGGCTTCTTCGACAAGGGTGGAGGCGCCCTTCGGCAGTTCCAGGCCGACCTCCCGGGACAGGAAATGCAGCCGCTTCAAGAATTCCGCCCGGGCCAACAGAGAGGCGGCGGCCACGGCCAGATCCTCCTCCGCTTTCGGTCTCTGGATCAGCTCGAGGCGCTTTCCCCTTTTCATCAAGGCGTTCATCACGAAGGCCTTGTCACCGAACTGGTCGGTGATCGCCAGCCGGCAGGGAACCGTCTCGAGGATATTCTCGATCGCCCGGGAATGCCCCCAGGCGAGGATCCGGTTCAGGTTCCTGAGCTTGGTGTAGAGCTCATTGTAGCGCTCCGGCCCGATGCTGACGATGGAATGGGTATAGCCCTGCTTGATGATCTCGGCCAGCTCCCGGGCCCGGCCGTCCGAAGTCCGCTTGCTGTCTTTGACGCCGAATTCCTTCAGGACATCCTCCTGGCCTTCGGGAAGGAAAACCGCTCCGATGACGACCGGACCGAAATAGTCTCCCTTTCCGGACTCGTCCGTGCCGATATGGCCCTTTGCGGCCGGAAAAAGTTCAGACTGCTCCATCGCCGGGGCCGAAGCTTACTTGAGAAGGTTCCTGGCCTTGGCCTCGCGGATGAGGTCCGGCCGGAACTTGGGGTGGGCGATATTGATCAGCGCTCTTGTTCTCTCCTGGAGGTTCTTGCCCCAAAGGTAGGCGACACCGTATTCGGTGACGATGTAGCGGACATCCGCCCGGGTGGTCACGACTCCGGCGCCCTGCTTGAGAAAGGGGACGATCCGGGTCATCTCCCCGTTTTTCGCCGTCGATGGGAGGGCGATGATCGGCTTTCCGCCCTTGGAGTGGGCCGCTCCGCGGATGAAATCGACCTGGCCGCCGAATCCGCTGTAGATGAAGGTGCCGATGGAGTCCGAGCAGACCTGCCCGGTAATGTCCACCTCGATGGCCGAGTTGATGGCCACCATGTTATCGTTCCGGGCCACGTTAAAAGGATGGTTCACGTAGTCGGTGGGATGCGCTTCAATCACCGGATTGTTGTCGATGAATTCGTAAAGCCGGTCGCTCCCGAGGGCGAAGGTGATTATCACTTTGCCCGGATGGAACGTCTTCTTCGAACCGGTGACAATACCGGCCTCGATCGCTTCCATCACTCCGTCCGAAACCATCTCGGTGTGGATCCCCAGATCCCGCCGTCCCGACAGCGCCGCCAGAACCGCATCCGGGATCCCCCCTATCCCGAGTTGAAGGGTCGATCCGTCGTCGATCAGCTCGGCGATGGACTTGCCGATCAACCGCTCGACCTCGCTGCAGGGGCTCTTTTCGAGTTGGGGCAGCGGCTCGGAGATCTCGACGATTTTTTGGAACCGTGAGATATGAAGGAAAGAATCGCCGAGGACTCGGGGCATCCGCTCGTTGACCTGAGCGATGACGATCTTGGCCGTCTCCGCGGCCGCCTTGGAGGCCAGAACTTCGACCCCCAGGCTCACAAAACCGTGCTCGTCGGGCGGAGAGACATGAAGGATGGCCACGTCCAGGGACATCTGCCCCGAGATGAACAGATAGGGAATCTGATGGAGAAAGATCGGCACATAATCCGCCCTCCCGTCGTTGATGGCCTTGCGGTCGGCCGGGCCGACGAACAGGGAGTTATGGCGGAAATGCCCTTCCATGTCCGGCTTGGAGAGCGGATCATCACCAATGAGAAGGACGTGGACGAGCTCGACATCCTTGATCTCATCCTTCCGCCCCGCAAGAACCTTCATCAGGACATAGGGAGTGGCGGCGTTCCCGCTGATGTAAACACGGTCTCCGCTCTTAACGACGGAAATGGCCTCCTCAGGGCTCACCAGTTTCTTTTTGTAATCATCGACCCAACTCATCTGAATCCTCCAATGTTTCCATATCAAAAATCCTAACGGTGTCCATTCCTCAGGAAATGATCAATCTCCTCGGCGGCCAGCCGGCCGTCTCCCATGGCCAGGATAACCGTCGCCCCGCCCCGGACGATATCCCCGCCCGCAAAGACGCCGGGCATGCTCGTGCCCATCGTCTTCCAGTCCACTTCCAGGTTGCCCCACTTGCCGACGCGGAGGTCCGGCGTCGTCTGGGCCATCAGGGGATTGGGACTCTGGCCGATAGCCACAACGACCAGGTCCACTTCGGTGACGAATTCCGATCCGGGGACGGGAACCGGCTTGCGCCTGCCCGAGGAGTCCGGCTCGCCCAGTTCCATCTTGAGGCATTCCATCGCTCTGACCCGGCCGTTCTCGTCGCCGAGGTAACGGATCGGAGTGGTCAGGAGATGGAATTCGATGCCTTCCTCCTCGGCGTGCTTGATCTCTTCCTCCCGGGCCGGCATCTCCCGGCGGGAACGGCGGTAGATGATGGCCGCCGGATTCGCTCCGAGGCGCTTGGCCGTCCGGACGGAGTCCATGGCCACGTTGCCCCCCCCGATGACGGCCGCTCGCCGGCCGCGGATGACGGGAGTGTCGTAGGCGGGGAAATCGTAAGCCCGCATCAGGTTTACCCGCGTCAAGTACTCATTGGCCGAATAGACACCGACCAGGTTCTCCCCCGGTATGCGCATGAAATTCGGCAGACCCGCTCCGGTCCCGATGAAGAAGGCGTCATAGCCATCCTTCTTCAACTCCTCCAGAGTGGCCGTCTTGCCGACGACGAAATTCAGCCTCAGCTCGACGCCCAGCTTTTGCAGGTAATCGACCTCCGCCTTGAGGATGCTCTTGGGAAGCCGGAACTCGGGGATCCCGTAAACGAGCACACCCCCGGGGATGTGGAGCGCTTCGAAAATCGTGACTCCGTGGCCTCTCTTGACCAATTCACCGGCCGCGGTCAATCCCGCCGGGCCGGCGCCGATGACGGCCACCTTCTTTCCCGTCGGCCGGCCGGGTTCCGGAACGAACACCGTCCCTTCGCTCCGGTCGAAATCCGAAATGAACCGCTCGAGATTGCCGATGGCGACGGGAACGCCGGTGGCTTTCTTGAGGTTACAGAGGGCCTCGCACTGGATCTCCTGAGGACAGACCCGGCCGCATATGGCCGGCAGACTGTTGGTCTCCTTGATTTTCCGGACGCTGCCCGCGAGGTCGCGCTTCTCGATGAGCTTGATGAAGCTGGGGATGTCGATGGAAACCGGGCAACCGGCCACACAGCCGGGGTTGGCGCAGTCCCAGCAGCGCTGGGCCTCGCGGACGGCCGCCTCGAGGTCCAATCCTCTGTTGACTTCGCCGAAGTCGCGGTTTCGCTCACCGGCTTCACGCTCGGGCATTTTCTGACGCGGGATCTTCATCCGTTCTTTGATCGGCACGGATTTCCGCAGCTCTTTCCGCCAGTCCCGGTCATACCCGGCCTTGAGCCGCATCTTGAGCTCGGGCGCGATCTCCGGTTTCTTATCGGTCATCTCTCACTCCGGGCGGGGGAGGTCCCGCTCACGAAAAGCGCTCCCTTTCCCAGGCGCACAGCGACTTCACCTCATCGTCAAAATAGGACTTGCGGCGGGAGAAAAGCTCCTGCCAGTCCACGGCATGACCGTCGAAATCCGGCCCGTCCACGCAGGCGAATTTGGTCTTGCCATCCACCGTCACCCGGCAGGCGCCGCACATGCCCGTCCCGTCGACCATGATCGGATTGAGACTGACCATGGTTTTCACTCCGGCCGCCCGGGTGGCCTCCGCGCAAGCATACATCAAGTAGGTGCAGCCGATGGCCACGACGCGGTCGACCGTCTTTTCGTCCTTGAGCAGAGTGTCCAGCTTGTAGGGGACGTATTCTTTGGAGTTGTAGCGTTTGTCCCGCGCCGAGACAAAGACCGCATCGCTCGTCTCCTTCAGCTTGTCCTCCCAGTAAAAGAGATAGCTGGCCTTGACATCGATCAAGGTGAGCACACGGTTCCCGGCCTGCTTCAAGGCGCGGGCGATCGGATAGATGGCCGCAATGCCGAAACATCCGCCGGCGCAGACGACCGTCCCGAAATTCCGAATCTCCGAAGGCCGGCCGAGCGGTCCGACATAAACGGGGATCTCGTCGCCGGACTGGAGAAGCGACAGCTTCTGGGTGCTCGTGCCGACCAGCATGAAGACCGAGGTGACCGTTCCCCGCTTCGCATCCCAGTCCGCAATCGTCAGCGGAATCCTCTCCCCCCGTTCGTCCGGCATGACGATGACGAATTGTCCCGGGCGGCTCTTGCGGGCCACTTCAGGAGCATGGACTTCGAGCAAATGGATATTGGGCACGAGTCTTTCGCGACGCAGGATCTTGGCCATGGTGATTCTCTCGCTATTTCTCCTGTTTTTGATGACCGGCCCGGTCTCTCTCCCTCAGCTTCCGGAGGCCCTTGCTTGTCTCCTGAAGATCGAGACCGCGGTAATAGTCCGGGGTGCCCGCGCGCAGCTTAAACAGGCCGGTCGAGCCGGAGAGGGCGCTTTCTCTCACTGTTGAGTCAAGAGGGATGAAGCGGACAACGGAGGGTTTTTCCTCCACCACGAAAGCCGGACGTCCTCTCTTGAGATGATGGCCGGAGACTTCGTGGAGTGACGGCACGGCCCGGCTCATCTCCTCGGCGATCTCGGCCGGGGTTTGAAAGGGGAAATCCCGGCTCCTCATTTTCTCGGCGAGCCGGCAGAAAATCCACCAATCCGGTTTGGCCTCTCCCGGCGGATCGACCAGCCTTTGAAATCTCTGGATACGTCCTTCGGCGTTGATGAAGGTCCCTTCGGTCTCGGCCCAGGTGGCGGCGGGCAGGAGGACTTGGGCCGTCCCGCCGGCGCCGCTTTCGTAGCAACTCTGGACGATCAGAAAATCGGGGACGGCCATCTCTGCGGTCCCGGAAAGATTCCCGGCCAGGTAGAGCGCCCCGCTCCGGTTTTTCCCCAGGCCTTCGCCGACCCGGACCTCGAATGCTTCATCCATCGATCCGGGCGGCCAGATCTCGAGGACGCCCCGTTCATTGTTCTCGACGGCCAACGGGATGATCCTGGCCTCGCTCAGAAGAGCGAGGTTCCAAAGGGCCCTGACGAGACGGGCGGTATCCGGTCCCCAGACCAGGCCGGGGCCGATCAAAAAGACCGTCGGTCCGGTCTCATGGAGAAGGCGGGCTGCGGAGTCCAGGTCTTCTCTCGCCGTCTCGGCCGAGGAAGCGCCGATTGTCCGGCCGGCGCTTTCCAGGGAGGTTCGGAACTCCCCCCAACCGGTGATGTCGGACCGCGGGTCCTCCGGCCGCCGCTCCAGAAGCCGGCGACTGAGCCCCAATAAATCCGCCAGTTCGGTTCCCGGTTCCGTCCGCAGCGAGACCGCCGCCCGGCGGATTTGGGCCTCCGCCTTCGAGTTCCAGACGATGAGCTTGGCGCCTTGCGCGACGGCCTTGAGGACATCGAGCCAAAGGATCGGATGAGAGTGGACGATGTCGGCGCCTGCGATCACGATGGTCCGGGCCGAGCCGAGCGAACACGACTCAAAATTGAGCGAACCGGAAATCCTCTCTTTCCGGAGCTCCGCCCGGAAAAGGGCGGGAATGGACGGATGAGGAAAATCGATCGCCGGTTCCGTGTTCAAAACCTGGCGGGCGAACTTCTGAGCGACGTACAGGTCCTCCAGAGCCAACTGAGAGGAGACGACCATGACGGGCTTTTTATCTTTCTCTCCTTCGAGTCTTTGAGCGGCGAAATCCAGGGCATCGTCCCATCCCGCCTCGACGAGCTCACCGTCCCGGCGGACCATCGGACGGAGAAGTCTCTTCGGAGAATGGACGGCGTCCCGGATGAGAAACCGGCCTTTCACACATGCTTGCCCGCGGTTGGCCGGAGCCTCTTCTTTCGGGCGAGTGCAGACGATCCGTCCTTTTGTCAGGTCCGCTTCGAGAGCGCAGCCGAGGCTGCAGAGAGGGCAGACCGTTTCACGGATGTCCTCGGGCCGGCCCTCCCCCTTCAAGCCGCGCTCGGTGAGTGAACCGGTCGGACAGATGTCGATGCACGCCCCGCAGAATTGACAGCCGGAATCGAGCAACGGCAGATCGAGGCATGTGCCGATGGCAGCCTGGGGTCCGCGAAAGAGGACCGAGATCGCCGCCGCGCCCCGCACTTCTTGGCATACTCTCACGCAGCGCGCACAGAGAATGCACAGATTGTAGTTTCGGTCAAAAAAAGGATCCTCCCGGTGCACTTCGAAATTCCGGTAGGAGGCCGGCCAGCGCACCTGATCGATCTTGAGCTCGGTGACGATGTCCTGGAGCTCGCAGCGGCCGTTTTTGGGACAGAGCACGCATCCCGTCACCTCGCCCACCTTGCGGATGGTGGATTTATATTCCTCGCATTCTGTCTTCTCCGAGCAGATCAGACAGGCATGGGGGTGTTCCGAAAGAATCAATTCCAGAGTCTGGCGACGGAGGGCCTGCAGACGGGGCGTTTCCGTCGTGACGTCAAGGCCCTCCTCGACAGCGGTGCAACAGGCGGGAAGATAGCCCCTTTTTCCCTTGATCTCAACGAGGCAGAGCCGGCAGCCGCCCAGGGGGGTTAAGCCTTTGGAGGCGCATAAATTGGGAATTCTGATTCCGTTCGCTTGAGCCGCCTCGAGAACGGTCGCGCCGGGAGCCGCGCTGATTTCCCGACCGTTGATCTTCAGTTTAACCATGTTTTCGTTTCCGGGCGCCCTTCCGGGCCGGCGGGGAGAGTTCCCCGCAAACCCCGGCCGGACATCTCTTGTGCTTGATATGCTCCAGGTATTCGCCTCGAAAATGCCGGAGCGTGGAAAGCACGGGATTGGGAGCCCCCTGTCCGAGCCCGCAGAGCGAGGCCTCCTTGACCGTCTCAGCCAGCTCTTCGAGCTCAGCGAGATCCTCCTCTTTTCCTTCCCCGCGCGTGATCCGGACCAGGATATCGTGGATCTGCTTGGTCCCCACCCGACAGGGCACGCATTTCCCGCAGGACTCCTCCTGGGTGAAATGCATGTAATGGCGGGCGAGGTCGACCATGCAGGTCGTTTCGTCCAAAACGATCATCCCTCCCGAGCCCATAGTGGATCCCGCTTTGACGAGGCTGTCGTAATCGATCGGCAAATCCAGGAACTCGGCGGGCAAGAAGCCTCCCCCGGGGCCGCCCGTTTGAACGGCCTTGAATTTCTTCCCGTCCTTGATGCCCCCGCCGATATCGGTGATGACTTCGCGGAGCGTCGTGCCCATGGGTACCTCGACCTGCCCCCCATTTCTGATCTTGCCGACAAGGGAAAATATCTTGGTCCCCTTGCTTTGGGCGGTGCCGATCCGGCTGTACCATTCGGCACCCTTCCGGATGATCAGCGGGACGTTGGCCCAGGTCTCGACGTTATTGATATTGGTCGGCCGCCCCCAGAGGCCGGACTGGGCCGGGAAGGGAGGGCGCTGCCTGGAGACGGCTCGATAACCTTCGATCGAGGCAATGAGCGAAGTCTCCTCCCCGCAGACATAAGCGCCTGCGCCCTCGACGATATGAAGGTCGAAGTGAAACTCGGACCCGAGGATGGACCTTCCGAGCAGACCGACCTTCCGGGCCTGGTCCCGGGCGAGGGTCACTTGCCCGAGGGCATGCGGCGCTTCCATCCGGACATAGATGGTGCCTTCGGCCGCGCCGATGGCGTAGGCGCCGATGATCATCCCCTCGATGACGCAATGGGGATTGGCCGTCAGGATGCTGCGGTCCATGTAGGTCCCCGGGTTCCCCTCATCGGCGTTGCAGATGATATAACGGCGGTCGGCGGTCTCGTTGCGGCAGAACTGCCATTTTTTCCCGGTCGGAAAACCGGCCCCTCCCCTTCCCCGAAGCCCCGAAGCGTCGACCTCACGGATGACTTCCTCGGCCGTCATATCGAAAAGCGCCCGGCTCAGGGCCTGATACCCATCCGCCAGAATATAATCCTCTATCCGGTCGGGATCGATCCTCACGTTATCTCCGGTCAGCAACCGCATCTGCTTCCGATAAAAGGGAATATCCTTCAGCAGGTGGAACGCCCGGCGCGTCCTGGGATCCTTGTAGACGAGCCCCGGGATGACCTTGTTCTTGAGAAGGGTCTGGTCCACGATCCTGGGGATATCGTCCGGTTTCAGCGGACCGTAGAACAGGCCGTCGGGAAGAATGACGATGTTGGGTTCGCGCTCGCAGAATCCGTGACACCCCGTGACTTCCAGCCCGATGGCCTCCTGGAGGCCGCGCTCTTCCAGGATCCGGCTGAGCGCTTCGATGACGGCCGAAGATCCGCTGGCCCGGCCGCACGTTCCGTTGGACACGACGACGGTCTTTTGCCGAACCGGACGTTGCTCGGCCAGGCGCGCCTTCCAGGCCGTGAGATCGGAGGGATCGGTGAGTTTCTTCATGATGTCCTATGGGCGGCTTCTGTATCGCGCCAGGAGGGGGCCCACATCGGCGACCCGGACCTGAGAGTGGTAACGGCCGTTGACGACCACCGTCGGCCCGATGGCGCAGCAGCCGAAGCAATTGACCGTCTCCAGCGAGAACATCCGGTCGGCCGTCGTCTCGCCGGCCCCGATCCCGAGCTGCTTTTTGACTTCGGCAAAGACCGCCGCCCCGCCGCGCACATGGCAGGACGTGCCCTGACAAACCGTCACCGTGTACTTTCCGGGAGGCTGGAGCCGGAAGGCCTTGTAGAAGGTCAGGACACCATAGACCTCGTTCGGGGTGATGTTCAAGTGCTCGGCGATCCGCGGCACGGCCGGGGCGGGAATGCAGCCGTATTCGGACTGAACCTTGTGAAGGATATGGATCAGGTCCTTCTGTTCCCGTCCGAATTCCTTCAGCAGTTCGTCCATCTCGTCCCTGTGTCAGCCAGATTCAATCCAGAGCCGGTTCCTTGTCGCTCAAGTGGAAGCGCTCGGCGATATTCTTTTTGGATATATAACCCTTGTGCATGTAAAGCCCCCGCCCGAGCGGCCGGCTCTTCTGGATGGCCTGGTCGATCCCGAACTGTCCGATGATGTGGAGATACTGGACGGCCAGATTGGACAGGACCTTGGTCGACGTCCGGCTGACCGAAGACGTGATATTGGGGACGCAATAATGGATGATGCCCTCATCCAGAAAGGTCGGATGCTCGAGGGTCGTCGGCCGGCTGGTCTCGATGCAGCCGCCGTGATCGATGGCCAGGTCGATGATGACCGAGCCTTTCTTCATGGTCTTGACCATTTCCCGGGTGATCATGATCGGAGCCCTTTCTCCCGGGTGAAGGACCGCGCCGATGAGGATGTCGGCGACCTTGGTGATCCGGGCCAGATTGTACTTGGTTCCCATCAACGTGATGGCGTGTCCTCCCGTCATCTCTTCGATCCTTCTCATCCTCTCCATGCTGTGACCGATGACGATCGTCTGAGCGCCGGCGCCGAGCATCGCCCGGGTCGCGCTCCGGGCCAGGACGCCGCTGCCGATGATCACCACCGTCGCCGGCGCGACACTGACGACCCCTCCGAGGATCATTCCCCGGCCGCCCTGGTTGGTTTGGAGATAATGCCCCGCGATCGATAGGCATAACGGTCCCGCCACCTCGCCCAGGTTCTCATAGAAAGGCAGGGCGTCATCATCGTCCTGGATGATCTCGTAGCCGATCATGGTGACGTTTTTCTGGAGGAGCTCTTCGACGATCGGCTTCTTGGCGATGGCCAGATGATGAAAACCAAGAAGAACCTGATGGGGTTTGACCAGCCGGCACTCCTCCCGGTTGAGGGGAGAAATGTTGATGACGATATCCGACCGCCCGAAGACTTCTTCTTCGGTGAAAACGATATGGGCCCCCTGAGCCGCATAATCTTCGTTGCTGTAGCCCGATCTCAATCCGGCTCCCGCCTGGACATAGACGGCGTGCGCTTTCTCCAAAAGAAACGACACTCCGCTCGGGCTCAGACCGACTCGATTCTCAATCTTCGCGCTTTCGTTGATAACACCGATGTTCATCGCGACCTCCTCGAAAAAAAGATGTTATCTTACCAGAATGGAATTCATTGGACAACTCGCCGCCTCACCGTTCGAAGACGATGCGGCCGCCGACGATCGTCGTCTGAACCCGCGCCTCGATGATCTTCTCAGGAGGAATATCGAAGATGTTTTGGTCCAGGACGACGAGGTCGGCCAGGAATCCTTCCTTGATCTTCCCCTTCGACGTCTCGGCGAATTCGGCGTAGGCGCCGCCCTCGGTATAGGCGCGGAGCGCTTCCTCAATAGAGATTTTCTGCTCGGGATACCAGCCCCCGGGATTCTTCCCGTCCGTTGTCCGCCGGGTCACGGCGGCATAGATCCCGGCCAGCGGATCGAGCGGCGCCACGGTCCAGTCGGAGCCGGCCGCGAGCGTCACTCCGCGATCGAGGAGCGACCGGAAGGCATAGGTCGTCCGGCAGCGCTCCGGTCCGATCTTTCTCTCGGCCCAGCGGCCGTCGTCGATGGCGTGATAGGGCTGGACGGAGGCGATCACCCCCAGCCTGGCCATCCGCTCCATGTCCTGCGGGCGCAGGTGCTGGGCATGTTCGATCCGCCAGCGCCTCTCCCTCGGCCCGTTCCGGGCGATCGTTTTTTCGTAGAGGTCGAGGAGGACCGCGTTGGCCCGGTCTCCGATGGCGTGCGCGGCCACCTGGAGCCCCGCCGCGTCGGCGGTCAGCAGCCTTTCCTCCATGACGCCCGGGGGGAACATGTCGGCATGAAAAAGTCCCGAAGTGCCCGGAGCATCGGCGTACGGCTCAAAGAAAAGCGCCGTAGCCGAACCCAGCGAGCCATCGACGAATCCCTTCAATCCGCCGATTTTCAGATAATCGTTCCCGAAAGGCGTTCTCAGGGAAAGCCGTGAATAGATATCCACCTCGCGGATCGGGATATAGAGATAGATCCGGCAGGTGAGTTTTCCTTCCTTGAGAAGATCCTGATAGACGGCGAAATGGCCGGTGTCATAGGCCATGTCATGGGTCGAGGTGACGCCGTTCCCGGCAGCGAGGCGAAAGGCCGCGGCGGCCGCTTTCCGCCGGGTTTCAGGAGCGGGAGAAGGAATATGCTCGGTCACGAGATCAATGGCGGCGTCCTTGAGGATCCCCGTCGGCTCTCCCGTCCTCGGATCCCTGCCGATCTCGCCTCCCGGAGGAGAGGGAGTGGCGGCGGTGATTCCGGCGATCCGGAGGGCCACGGAATTGGCCAGGACCATGTGACCGTCATGCCGGTTCACGCAGACGGGATGATCGGGCGTCACGCCGTCGATCCACTCCCGCCGCGGAAGTTCCGGAGGGTCGAATTGCTGTTCGTCCCAGTCTCCGTTGACAATCCATTCGCCCTTGGGCAGTTCCAGGGCCTTGTCGCGCACGAGCGCGACGAACTCTTCCCGGCTCTCGGCCTCCCGCAACTGGATGCTGAGCAGGGCCATCCCGCCGTCGAGAAAGTGGGTGTGACTGTCGATGAATCCCGGCAGGACGAGTCTTCCACCGAGGTCGATGACCCGGGTGTCCGGGCCGGCCCGGCGGCCGATTTCCCTGGACGCGCCGATGCCGACGATCTTTTCGCCGCGAACGGCGACCGCTTCCGCCCAGGGCCTCCGGCTCTCCCCTGTCCACACCCGTCCTTCGAGCAGAACAAGGTCAGCCATGACTTTCTGTCCCCGACACGCTGAGAGAACAGCGACCGCCGCCAGAACCGCCCACAGGACCGGAGGCATTTTTTTCATGATCGTCTCCTGTTTCGGGATGAAATGGACGCCTCGGATCTTGTCGACTCACAGCCGGATCCTTTGAAGATCTCGAGGCACAATCAGGCATCCCTTGAAATGGCGCCGGATTTCACACCGCACCTCAGCCGCTGAGGAGGCCGCTTCCGCCAGGAAATGGCAGGGGACGAGACATCCGATCCCGGCCTCCGCGCTCCACCGGCCGAGGTCGAGAAAAGAGGTGTGAATCAGATACAATATGGGATACTTTTTGAAAAATCGATCGGGAGCGCCGGCATCATGAATGAGGCAACTCACCCCCCGGGCGTCCTCGAAGAGCGGCTCGTGGATCGGCGTATCGCCCGAGAAAAGAACCTCGCGCCCCTCATCAAGATAAAAATGATAAGCCAGGGAGGACAGGTGGTGCGGCACCGCCAGCGTCCGGGCCTCGGCCGTCTTGCCGAGGCGAACCGTTTGACCCGGCCTCAGAGCCTGGAACCGGACGCGTGTTTTGATTTTTCGGCGCCTCAAGCCGAAGAGATCGAGCAAACGCCGGCAGAAATGGACGGTCGCCTCGGATCCCAGAACGCGGATCTCTCCGGCGATGAGCATCTGACTATGAATCAAAGAAGGAAGACCGTAGACATGGTCCGGGTGGGTATGGGTCAGAATGACGGTCGTGATTTGACCCGGCTCGAATCCCAGCTTCCTGACCTTGGCGCCGACGCTTCCTGGGCAATCGACGAGGATAAGCTCGCCCGCCGTCCGGAGAAGGAGGGACGTATTATCACGCTGCGGCGTCGCGACTGAACCGCCCGTACCCAGGAAATAGATATCCGCCATGATTGATCGAAGAGCCTATTAAATGAAAATCGCCCCCGAAAATCAACCTGCCCTCTTTGGACTCTGTGCCGAAAAGTGCGGCCAACATGGAAAATGGAGGCTATGATCAGCCGTCCATCGGCCTCGCTCCCAATCGGGTTCTTAACGCCGTTGCCTCAACGCTCTTCTCGGCGCTGCG
>JAFGRZ010000054.1 GCA_016934895.1 Candidatus Aminicenantota bacterium | reverse complement strand
CCGAGCCTCTGCGGAGTTCCGCAGCGCCGAGAAAAACGTTTCGGGAACGGCGTTAAGAACCTGAGGGGAGCGATGACATTCCCAAGTCGTCTAACATTTTCATCACATAAAAGAGATGCTTCCCATTCGATCTCCGCTTTTGACAATCCGCGCGGTTTGGTTCAAAATTCAGTTTCTCTTATGGGAGAAGAAAGGCCCCTCGGCCGGTCCCGGGAGGACGTTCTGAAAAGAGAACCCGCCCGCCTCATTCAGAAAATCGCACAGGTCCGGAGCGAATACACCAGCGCGCGCCTGATCTGCTCAAACCTGGAGCACCGGGCCGCCGGGACGCGCTTCGAGCGGGCGCCGGGCTATCTGCCGGCGGAAATCGATTACATTGCCACGGATTCGGCCTCCGGCACCCTCTGCGTCAGGGATTATGACGTCCGCTATCTTGACCGGGTTTCAGTCGGCGAGGCCTCTGAACATCTCGAATCGATCCTCCGGGCTCGCCGCGGAGATGAGCGAGCGCGGCAGAAGCTCGAGCGCAGAACGCGGGAGACTTGGCGTAGGATCTCCGCCCGCTTCGCCGGAACATCCCTCATCGAGACGGACGAAGTCATTCCTTACACCACCTCCCGCGAGTTTTCTCAAGCGCAGATCAGTAACAAAGGGAGCATCCTGCTGGATCTCTCCGGGCACGGGTTCGCCACTGCGGATTTTTGCCTCCTGGCCGCCGGCGCTTATCTTCTCCGCCCGGAGTGGCTTGAACGATGCCTAAAAGATACGATCCGGAACCTGGAAATCCTCAGCGGCAGGAGGCTTGAGGATCCCAAGAACCCCCTGCTCATTGCCATGCGCTCGGCCATGCCGGAGTATCTCCCCGGTTTCATGCCGACATATCTGAATGTGGGTTTGACACCGGCCATGTTCTCAGGACTGCCGGAACGCTACGGCCGGGAGGCCTCCATCAAGATCCGCCTGTCGAACCGGAAGACCATTCTGGAAGCTCTGGACCCGGACGCTTTTCGGGATATCGAAGGGAAAATCCATCCCGGCCGGACGACCGAGGAAAATATCGACCTCATCGGTTCCATCGAAAGCCTGATCGAACAACACGACCCCGGACTCCTCATCAGCGCCCATAAACAGATGCGATTCTTCCTGGCAAAGACTTACGCCTACTATGAAAGCCAACTCGACGCCTTGAGGAATTTCATGGTTCGGGAGACTCACTATCCGGCTATTATCTTTCAGCGAATGGTCTGCAGCGTGATCGACCGCAACAGCTATGCCGGCGTTCTCTACAGCCGGCATCCGCGGCTCGGCACCGGAGTGCTCCTGCAGTTTGCCCGGACCGTCTACGGCGAGGATCTGATGACAGGGCGGGTGCCGGCCGTGGAAAGGCATTTTCAAAGCCGGGAAGAAACTCGAGCGGAGTTTCCGGCCGTCTATCATTTCTGGAATCGGCTTTTCCAGCTCGAAGAGGTTTTCAGGGGTCCGGTGATGGTTGAATTCACCGGTGTCCATGGAACATTCACCATTCTTCAGGTCAACCCGGCGGAACTGACCGGAGCGGGAATGATCACGGCGGTCATGGATATGCACAGGTCCGAAAAGATCTCTGCGGAGAGGGTCAGGGAACTCGTCAAGCCCTATCACGTCCGCCAGATCGAGTCCGACGCCATTGATCCCAAATCTCTGGGAACTCTTGCGCTCTTTGGTCGGGGTCTCTCGGTCCTGCCGAGGTCGGCCGTATCAGGAAGGGTTTTTTTCTCCATCGGCGAGGCCAAGGCGTCGGGCACCGGCGAAAAAGTGATTTTGGTGAAAGAGAGGTTCAACCCGCAGGACGCCGTCGATATGCAAAAGGTCAGCGCCATTTGCAGCTTCAGCCCGGCCGCTATTCATGTCGTCACGGCCGCCCAGAACCTGGGGATACCAGCCCTGCTTAACCTGGAGGAGGACGGCGTGCGGATGAATCAGTCGGACCGAAGCCTGGTCAACCGGGAGGGATTGGCGATCAAGGAAGCGGATTGGGTGACTGTCTCAAGCCGGGGGAAGGCGCTCTATGTCGGCAAAGCCTCCTTTGCGCCGGCGCGGCTCCTTCGATTCATGGCCGGATTGAGCGTCGATCTGACTTCCGGGGAAAGGGCGCGCTTCGAGCGCCTGGCTTTTTATTATCGGGAATACCGTAAAATTCTGGAGAGCGTCGACGCCATGGCCTTCGAGAGCCTCCAGGATCTGGGGCATTCCATTCTTTATGGACGGTTCCGAGAGAATCCGTCCGGCGCGGCCGCCCTGGCCAATCAGTGCTTCGATGTCAATCGGGAAAAGCTCACCCGAAGGCTTCTGGAAGTCACCCTGGGAACCCACCTCATGAATCAGGCCGCTTACAGACTCCTGACACCGGACAGACAGATCCAGCTTTTGAAAGACGCGCTGGCGCTGTGCCGCGACCGGGGGATATCCGGGTATCAGGCCGGCGCCTTCGTCATCGGCAACCTGGTGCGTCCGGAATCTCCGATTGCCTTTTGGCAGGCATTCACACCGAGTGAGATCGGCGGACTGATCAACGAATGGGTGCTGCACCAAAAATACACGAATATCCTGAATGACGTGGGCGAGCGAAAGATCAGCCGGGCAAGGACTTATATCCTTTCACGGGGACTCATGTCGCTCCGCATTCATCACGGGATGGTCAGGGAATTCATGCCCTTGAAGCTGAGCCGGATCAGTCTGGACGAGGTCCGGCAGGCGCTTCCCGGAAATATCGATTCCCAGACCGTTAAGGTGCTGGACCTGCTGGCCCAGCCCTATGGGAATTTCTACGCATTTGATCATCCTGGAAGTGTCGCCCGTCTCAAAAAGATCTGCGACGCCGAGAGGGTCGCGCTTCCCAAACCAGAAGACATCTGAACACCGTTGAAAACCGGGCGCATCAAGATCAACGAGTGGACCGAGTTCACCAAGGAAAATCGGCCCCCCGGCGGCTGGGAATCATTCCCGCATCATGGATTCCCGGTTGACCGTCGCTTGGGTTTTTCCGTTTAAGGGCCCTTTGAGGCGGACCCGTCTTTCTTCGGGTTCCACCGGCCGCGGGCGACGGCGGGGATGAAGCCGGCCAGCCCCGGCGGCGGGAAGGGCAGGACCTTGTCCCGCTCGGCGCTCATATAGGCGGCCATCAGGAGCTCGGTGACGTTGAGCCCGTCATCGAAATTTTCGCTCGGCCGGACACCTTTGAGGAAGGCTTGAACCATGTGCCGGTCCTCCGGCTGGTAGCCGTATTCGTTCTCCTCGTCGGCCACGACGGGCAT
>JAFGRZ010000053.1 GCA_016934895.1 Candidatus Aminicenantota bacterium | reverse complement strand
TGGCGCTCCGGGCGGCGGGGTGCGGACTCAGAACCTATATCGGGCAATTCCTCAAGGGCCAAGCCTACGGAGAGCTTAAGGCCGTGCGCAAACTGGCGCCCTGGATCACTATCGAGCAGTTCGGCCGCAAGGGTTTCATCCATGTCACCGAGAACCCGGACGAAGAGGACGTCCGGAGAGCCCGGGCGGGCCTGGAGAAATGCCTCCGGGCCATGCTCTCCGGCCGCTACGCTATCGTCGTCCTGGACGAGGTCAACGTCGCCCTGTACTTCCGGCTGTTCGGCGTCAAGGATGTTCTCGATCTTCTCGACCAAAAGCCGGCCGATGTCGAAATCGTCCTGACCGGCCGGTACGCCCCGCCGGCCCTCCTCAGGAGGGCCGATCTGGTGACGGAAATGAAGGAAAAAAAGCACTATTACACCCGGGGCGTAAGGGCCCGGGCCGGGATAGAAAAATAGGCGAAGCCGGAAAGCCGTTCGGGATGGACAAGAAGAGGTTCGAAAGCCTGGTCGAGGAAGCCGTCGAGTCGCTGCCCCGCTCGTTCCGGAAACGGATCGAGAACTTGGTGGTCATGGTGGACGAGAGGCCGCCCCGCCGCCGCTCCTCGCGGGCTCCGACAAGCACCCTGCTCGGCCTCTACCACGGCGTTCCCCTCAAAGACCGGGGATCCTATTACGGCAACGTCCCCCCCGACGTCATCGTCATCTACCAGGAGCCGATCGAACGGATCTCTTCCTCCGACGACGAGATTCGCCGGCGCGTCCGGGAGGTCGTGCTCCATGAAGTCGGGCACTATTTCGGGCTGAGCGAGAAAGAGCTCCGGGAGATCGAAGAATGAGAGGCCCGGGAGAGGAGAGCGTCATATGCGATCGCTTCGAGGGAGTGTTCGCGGCCCTGACGACGCCCTTCGCCGGCGAAGGAATCGCCCTCGACGGATTCAAGAAAAATATCCTGCGCTACAACACGACGGGTTTGGCCGGGTACGTCGTCCTCGGATCGACGGGAGAGGCCGTCTTTCTTGCCGACGACGAAGCGGAGGCCCTCACCGCCGCGGTCCGGGAAGCGGCGGCTCCCGGAAAAAAAATCATCGCCGGAGCCTCCCGGGAAGCGACGCGATCAACGAGCGCATTCGTCAACCAGCTGGCCCGGCTGGGGGCCGACGCCGCCCTGGTCAAGCCGCCTCATTATTATAAAGCGGCCATGACAGAGGACGTCCTCAAACGCTATTTTTTCGACGTCGCCGACAGTGCCGCCATTCCTATCATCGTTTACAATATTCCCCAGAATACGGGCCTTCCTGTGGAGCCGCGGGTCATCGTCGAGCTGGCCCGGCACCCCAACATCGCCGGCATCAAGGACAGCTCGGGCCGGCTCTCCAACCTCGTTGAGGTGATCAAAGGAGTCCGGCCCGATTTCTCGTTCCTTCTCGGTTCGGGAGGTCTTTTCCTGGCCGGGCTGCTGCTGGGCGCGAGCGGCGGGATCCTGGCCGCAGCCGCCGCCGTCCCCGAGATATGCGTCGAGATCTATTCTCTGTTCCACCGGGGAAGGCTGGTCGATGCCCGGAAACTCCAGATCGACCTCGTCCCCTTCAACAAGGCCCTGACCGAAACCTTGGGCATACCGGCCATCAAGCACGCGCTCGACCTTCTGGGCTACAGCGGGGGTCCGCCCCGGCCTCCCTTGCGTCCGCTGGACGAGAGCGGAAAGGCGCGCGTCCGCGAGCTCTTAGAGGCCCTCGGCCGGCTGCCCGGAACGGGCGGTCCGGCCGCCGGTTGGCCGGCTTGAGAGGAACCGTGCCCAATTCGAGACGCGAATTTCTCAAGGAGCTGGCTTTCGGGGGACTGGCCGCCCTATCGCCGCTTCCCCACGCAAGCGAGGAATGGCGGCGGAAAAAGGGCGGGATGTGGTACCGCCGGCTGGGGCGGACGGGGCTCTTCATCTCGGAGATCAGTCTCGGCGGGAGTCCTCTCCCCGATTGGTCCCTCTTCCGCGAGATCATCGAACGCGGGGTGAACTACATCGATACGTCCAGCTCTTACAGCAACGGCAACAGCGAGCGCCAGATCGGACGCCTTCTCAAGGAAGCGGGAAGGGACAAAGCCTATGTCTGCACCAAGTTCCATCTGCGCGGCCGTTGGAACGAGAGCGCCATTCTGCGCTCGGTCGAAGGAAGCCTTCTCCGATTGGGCACCGACCGGGTGGACGTGCTGGCCGTGCACGGGGCCTCGCGTCCGGAAGATGTGGCGGACGAGAGAGTGGCGGCCGCCTTCGCGCGCTTGAAAAAGGAAGGAAAATGCCTGTTCACCGGCTTGTCCTGTCATTCGAACCACGAGAGCGTCGTCCGGGCGGCCGTGGACTGCGGGCGCTACGACGTCATCCAACTCGGCTACAACGTCTTCGACATCGAGGAGCCTTCACGGGAAGTCGAAACCTACGATGATTATCTCGGAGCGAGCCGGACGAGGGACCTGATCCGGCAGGCCGCCGGCCGCGACATCGGCATCATCGCCATGAAAACTCTCAAGGTGGGCGGGCGGCGCCAGAACCTGGAGAGATACAGGACAGGCGATGTCTCTCTCTTCCAGTCCATGCTCAAATGGGCGCTCGAGGAAAAAGCCGTTTCCAGCGTCGTGACCGAAATGTTGAACCGCCGGGAGATGGAGGAGGACCTGGCGATGGCGGGAGCGCCGCTGACGGCGGAGGAGAGGACGAACCTCTTCCGGCATGTGGCCGAAAACGGAAGGGACTACTGCCGCTTCTGCGGGCGGTGCCAGGCCGGCTGTCCATCCGGCATCGCTACGACCGAAATTCTCCGCTATCTCGCCTACTGCGAAAGCTACGGCAAGGCGGCCGCCGCGAGGCAATATTATTCCGCGCTGGACCCGGCGATGACCGCCCCGGCCTGCCGCGACTGCGGGCGTTGCGAGAGTCTATGCCGGTTCGGGGTTCGAGTCAGGGCCGGGATCCGGAAGGCCCATCAAGTCCTCAGCGGATGAGAAGCGACCGTGCGGCCGGCTTCGAACGGCCCTCCCCTGCGTTATCCGGGCCGTCGGCTCAGGCAAGGCGGACTGCCGCACAAGAGACCGCTCTGCTACCGTTGCTACCTTCCGGTCCTGGCGGGGTTCGCAGAAGGCTCTTTGCGCAGGGCCCCGACCGTCAACGCCTCGCACCCGGACACAGGCCAGAAAAAAACCGGCCTCGGCCAGGCCTTCGACCCCACTGGAGCGGGTTGTGGGTTACAGGGCACCGCTAGCTCCCCGTCTAGCACGGTCGGGATCATTATACATCGGCCGCCGAAGAATGGAAAGCCGCCGTAACCTTCCCCAAATGGCCGTTAGAAAAACGCACTCCCTGTCATCGCGAGCCCCCTTGGGTGCACGGCGATCTCATATTGTTTGATGGGATCCCTCGTTATACTCGGGACGGCCCAAAGGGCCGGATGGCTTCACTTCGTTCGCAAAGACAATTTTCTATCGGCCATTTTGGGAACTTTTAGAAACGGTAGGCCACGCCGGCGCGCAGGATCAGACCGTCCCAGAATCCCACCTCGCCTTTGAGAATCAGGTCTTTATAAACACGGCCCTTGACGCCGATGGCGCTGTGGAGAAGAATGAAGCGATCGAGGTCGATTTCCTCTTCCTCCCGCAGATCGTCGAACGTTTTGGTTTCCTCGCCGGACACGCCGGCCTGATCGTTGCCCCGCCTGTAAGTGCCGCTGTAGACGTAGGCCGCCGTCCCGTTCAACGGGCCGAGGCCGACGCCGAGGACAACATAAGGTGTGATCCGCCAGGAAGGAAGGATGTCCCAGCGGAAACTAATATTAGCGCTCAGCGGACTTATTTCGGCATAAGCGTCTCCCTCAACGGTCGCCACCGATCCGTCGGCGTACCGTTGGGTCACCGGCCCCTTCATCGAGAGCTTGATCTTCGTTTTTTCAAGGGAGAGGCCGACGCTCATCGAGCCGCTGCGCCCCAGAGGATAGTACCGCACCTCGAAGCCGATGTTGTAACCCTCGGAGCTGAAGGCCAGGCTCTGCTCGTCATCCGACGGGGCCAAATTCCCGTCGTTACTTTCGTTGAGCGTGTCGGTCAGGTTTTCGCGAATCTCGTTGGCGGCCTTCTTGGTCAGGGTGTCCTCGAAAGCGCCCTTGACCGGATCGACGCTCCAAAGAGAGGAATGGATCCCGATCTCGAAATACCCGCCCTCTTCCTCCAGGACGCCTTCCGGAATGACCTGCTGCTCCAATCCGGCCTGCGGCTGGGCCTTGGTTTGAAGAGGGGCCACGGCCGGAGCGGGGACGGCGGCCAGGGCGAGTCGCCCCTTGTTCTCTTGCTTGACCTCATTGAACAGATCGACATAGGTCTGGGGATGGAAAAGCGGCGAGACCTCCTTCTGCGGATCGATCTCAAGCGTCTTGAGAATGTGTTTCTTGGCGTTCTCGACATCATTGAGATAGAAATGGCAGAGCGAAAGCCCCATGTGGGCCCGCGACAGGTTCATCTTGTTGCCGGATACCTGGACGACAAGGAGATAATCAGCGGCCGCTTTCTGATAATCGCCTCTGGCGTAGGCGTCGTCTGCCTGAACGAGGAAGGTCGCGGCCTGAGCTTCCCTCTCCTGGGCGTTCTGAGCCCCAAGACCGGGCAGAACGAAGGCGCAGGCGATCAGGACCAGCCATCCGGTGAATATCGTCGGCTTCATCTGTCCTCCATGCTTCGATGCGCGTCTCAAAATCACCGCCATATTATAGATTGGCCTTTTCTTTGTCAAATGGAGCCGGCGGCTTGACAGCCGCACCAGAGAGTGATAGATAGAAAAATCCTGATTCAGCTTCATCCTTTGCTATGGAGGCCGCCATGATTTCTTTCCGCAGCGCGAGACAAGCCCTTGTCGCGACTCTTCTTCTGGCCGTCTGGCCCCTTTCGGCCATGGCCCAGACTTCGCCCGAAGCCTATCTCGGGCACCCGGTCGGCGCCGACCGCAAGCTGGCCGACTACAATCAGATCAAGGCGTATTTCGAGAAGCTCGACGAGGAATCGCCGCGGCTCACTCTTTTCACCATCGGCGAATCGACCCTGAAGCGGCCGATCATCATGGCCGCGATCAGCACGGAAGAGAACCTGGCCCGGCTCGACCGCTACCGCGAAATCGCCGGAAAGCTCCGCGACCCGAGATCGCTTCCCCCGGAAGAGGCCCGGGCGCTGGCCAAAGAAGGCAAGGCCATCCTGCTCATCACCTGCAGCCTCCATGCCTCGGAGATCGCCGCCTCGCAGATGTCGCTGGAGCTCGCCTACAAGCTGGTGACGGGTGACACCCCCTTCGACGCCGCCGGCATTCTCAGCGACGTCATCGTTCTTCTCGTTCCCTCCCACAATCCCGACGGAAACCAGATGGTCGTCGACTGGTACAGAAAGCACGTCGGCACGAAGTACGAAGGCGGTCCGATGCCCTGGCTTTACCATCATTACGCCGGCCATGACAACAACCGGGACTGGTTCATGTTCAACCTCGCCGAAACCAGGGCCGTGACCAAGGTGCTTTATCACGACTGGCTCCCCCAGATCCACATCGACGAACACCAGATGGGTTCGACGGCCGCGCGGTTGTTCATCCCGCCGTTCATGAACCCGCCCGTCCCGAACGTCCAGCCGCTGCTCTGGCGCGGCGTCAACCTCTGCGGAGCGAACATGGCGTACGACCTCCAGAGGAACGGTTTCCGCGGAGTCAACCACGGCCGCAGCTTCACCGGGTGGTGGATCGGCGCCTGCGACGACACGTCCTGGCTCCACAACGTCATCGGACTCCTCAGCGAGATGGCCTCGGTGCAGCTGGCCACTCCTATTTATATCGAGCCGAACGAGATCCCCCAAGCTTACTACGAGAAGATGATGGAGTTCCCTGATCCCTGGCCGGGGGGCTGGTGGCGGCTTCGCGACATCGTCGATTACGAACTGACGCTCTCGCTGAGCCTGGTCAAAACCGCGGCCCTGCACAAAGAGAATTTCCTATTCGATTTCTACAGGATGTATAAGAACTCGATCGAGCAGGTCGACAAGAATCAGCCCTATGCTTTTGTCATTCCGGCCGCCCAGCATGATCGTCAGACGATGCTCCGGATGATCCGGATCCTCCTGTTCGGCGGCGTCGAGATCCATGAGGCCAAAGCCGAGTTCATCGCCGGAGGGAAGGTCTACCCGGCCGGCTCATTCGTGGTCAAGATGGCCCAGCCATACAAGCCCTATGCGTGGGCCCTCCTGGAGCGTCAGACATATCCCGACCTCAGGCAATACCCCGACGGGCCGCCCGTGCCTCCTTATGATAACGCCGGCTGGACGTTGCCCCTCCAAATGGGTGTCGCCTGCGAGCCGGTGGACGGGCCCTTCGAGGCCGAACTGGAGATGATCGAAGAAGTTCCGGAGCGCGGGCTCCCCCAGCCCGATGCGTCGGCGCCCTGGTATGTGCTGGACTGCCGCTCCAATATCTCTTATAGCGCCGTCTTCTCCCTGCTCAAGGAAAAAGCCGAAATCTTCCGCGCCCGGGAGGCCGTTAAAGGAACGGACTTCGAGGTGCCCGCCGGCAGTTTCCTGGTCAAAAACGGACCGGGCGTCCCCAAGGTTCTCGGATCCCTCGCTCAAGGCGATTATCTCCCCGCTCATACCATGGCCGATATTGCGGCCGTCCCCAAAGCCGCCGTCAAGAACCCGCGCATCGGATTCTATCAGTCCTGGCGGAGCAACATGGATGAAGGCTGGACGCGCTATGTCTTCGACGACCTGGGCGTTCCCTATACGACCTTGCACAACGACGCCTTCAAAGGAGCGAAAGGGAAGAAAGTCGACCTGGGCGCGCATTACGACGTGATCGTCTTCGCCGATGAGGATCCCGAAGTCATCAAGACCGGAAAACGCGATCCTTCCTCGCCATACGCGCGTTATTTCTCGGGCAACTGGCCGCCTGAATACGAGGGCGGCATCGAAAAGGAGGGCATCGAGGCTCTGAAGGCTTTTGTCGAGAACGGCGGAATCCTGGTCACCCTGAACAACGCCTGCGGGCTGGCCATGAAAGAGTTCCAGGCGCCGGTCCGGAATGTCCTGGAAAGGGTGGAGCGGTCGAAGTTCTTCTGCCCGACCTCGCTCCTCCGAATCGAGGTCGATAACACGGCCCCGCTCGGCTACGGGATGCCGGAAAAGGCGGCGGCGATGTTCTCGGACGGCCTGGCCCTGAGCACCTGGGTGCCGTCGGGAGACTGGGACCGCCGGGTCGTGGCCAGTTACGCAGAGAAAGACGTGCTTCTCAGCGGCTGGCTTCTGGGCGAAGACATCATTGCCCGCCGGGCGGCCGTCGTCGACACCGAGTACAAGAAGGGCCGGATCGTTCTGATCGGTTTCTCCTGCCAGAACCGGGCCCAGACCCACGGCACCTACAAATTCCTGCTGAACGCCCTGCTCTATCCCCGTCCCGAAGGCGAGTAAGCGCGGCGGCGGAGCGGGCGGAACCGGTTCCCGCCGGCTCTCCCTCTTCGTTCGAAGCGGAGATTTAAATCCTATTATTTCTATAATTATTATAGAAATGATATAATAATAATTGTGCCCCCGTTCTCGTGGGGCGGCCCCCTGATCGTCTTCCGGATTGTTTTTCCTTGCCTTAGCCGAAATTCTTCTCTACAATAAGGCAGGAAACGGCGACTCATATTATAGAGGCTGTGGATTTGCCGTTGGGGATTAAAAATATCTTTTCGGCGAAAAAGAAGGCCGCGGAATTGCGGCTCGAAATAGAACGTCACATCAAAATGGAAAAGCTCAAGGACGATTTCATCAACACCGTTTCCCACGAACTCCGCACTCCCCTGTCCATCACCAAAGAGGCCGTCAGCCTCGTTTTGGAGAAGGTCCAGGGCGACATCAATGAGCCGCAGACGGAGATCCTGACCATCGCCAAGAACAATATCGAACGGCTCGCCCGGATCATCAACGGACTCCTCGACGTCTCCAAAATCGAATCCGGCAAGATCGAGCTGCGCAAGGAGGACGTCGAGTTCCAGCCCTTGATCCGGGAAGTGGTCCGGAGCTTCGACGCCAAGGCCCGGGAGAAAGGGATCGAGTGGCGGCTGAGCCTGCCGGAGCGGACGATCGTCGCCTACGCCGATGAAGACAAGCTGGCCCAGATCTTCATCAATCTCATCGACAACGCCGTCAAGTTCACCTCCACCGGATTCATCGAGATCCGGGCCGGAGAGAAAGACGGACAACTCGAATGCTCGATCCGGGATTCCGGGATCGGGATCGCTGCGGACGATCTTCCCAAGATTTTCGATCGGTTCACTCAGTTCGGCCGCAAGGACGGCCCCGGGGAAAAGGGGACGGGCCTCGGCCTTTCGATCGTCAAGGGGCTGGTGGAGATCCACGGCGGAGAGATCCGCGTCGAGAGCGCGGCCGGGAAAGGCACGGATGTGACCTTCGCCCTGCCCCTCCTGAGCTTCGAGGAACGGCTCCAGGAATATCTCGCCGGCATGATCCAGGAGGCCGCCGACCGGAAGGGAGTTTTTTCCTTGATCGCCTTTTCGGTCCGCGAGACGGCCGGCCTATGGATTCGCTCTCCGGAGAAAACGGAGGCGGCGATGAAGGAGCTGGAGCAGGCGCTCAGGAAATCCCTTCGCCGCCGGGCCGACACGGTGATGCGCAACCAGGGCCGCTTTTATCTGATCCTTCCCGAGACGAAAAAGAGTGACGCTCCCTTCGTCCTCGAAAGAATGAAGGAGAACTTGAAGCTGGCGGCGGACGGCAACGCGTTTCTCAGGGACGGGTTGACGCTGGAAGCCGAAATCCTCTCTTATCCGGAAGACGCCGTGGAGCTCGGCAAACGGCTGGCCGGCAGGATTTGAGAACCGTGCCCAAGATTCTGGTCATCGAAGACGAGCCGGATCAAAACAGGCTCATCAAACTGCGCCTGGAAGCGCGCGGTTTTACCGTTCTGTCCGCCGAAAGGGCCCGGGAAGGCCTGGCGATGTCCGCGCGGGAGAAACCCGACCTCATCCTCATGGATATGATCCTGCCCGATATGCACGGTCTTGACGCCACGATCAAACTGAAACAAAATCCCGACACCCGGTTTATTCCGGTCATCGCCATCTCGGCGGTCGGATCGCCCGATTTTACGAAAGCCTGCCTGAAGGAAGGGATCGTCGCTTATGTCCGGAAGCCGTATGATCCACGCGAGCTTTTCAGAACCATCGAAAAATTCGTCTTCCCCGACGAAGAGCCCGGAAAAGAAATCACCAAGCCGGCCGCCGGAGCAACCCGGAAATACCGGGAAAGGCTTTGGGCGCTCGAGAAACAGCACAAAGAAAGCCTCCTCTCTTCCCCTCCGCCTCCCCGCCGGCAGGGGAAAAGCGCCCGGAAGAAGTCTTCGATCGACGAAATGCTCAAGGGTGCCCTGGCGGGCTTTGACATCCCCCTCCAGAAAAAAGCCCCAGACCCGGCCTCGCCGCCGGCCGCGGCGGCCAAAGACACGCTCCGGCCCAAGTCCGTCCTGATCATCGACGACGACGCCTCCTTTGGACGCGGCGTTTCGACCCACCTGGCCGGCCACGGCTACGCAGTGGATCTGGCGCCCGACGGGATCAGCGGACTGAAAGAGGCCTTCCAGAAAAAGCCCGATCTCATCCTTCTCAACCTCGTCCTTCCGGCCGGCGGAGGAGAGACGGTGCTCACGAACCTGCGCAAATCGCCGGAATCGAACCGCATTCCGGTCTTCATCATGTCGGGCCTCCTGTCCGCCAAGAGCCTCGATGAGAAGGCCCGCGAACTCGGCGCTCAGGGTTTCATCTCCAAACCGATCGATCCCGAAGACCTTCTTTTTATCATCGAATCCATCATCGGAGCCGGATCATGACGCCCAAGAAACGCATCCTGGTGGTCGATGACGAAGTCGATTTTATCAAGATGCTCCAGGCCCGGCTGAGGATCGAGGGTTACGAGGTCCTGACGGCCGAGGACGGGATTCAAGCGATCCAGATCGCCCGCAAGGAGAAACCCGACCTGATCATCCTCGACATCATGATGCCGGGGCTGGACGGTCATTCGGTCTGCGACATGATCAAAAAATCAACTTTGACCTGGTCCATTCCGGTGATCTACCTCAGCGCCAGGACGGGCCAGGCCGATGAGCTCACGGCCTTGGAAAAAGGAGCCAAATATTACCTCACCAAGCCATACAATCCGGCCGTGTTGACGGAGATGATCAAGAGCGCCCTGACCGAGAACGAAGCGGCCGCAGAAAAGCGGGGCGGCGTCCTGGTGATCGATCAGGATATCGTCTTCGCCCACGACTGCGAGGTCAAACTCAAGCAGGCCGGGTACGATGTGATCCTGGCACCCACGGCGGCCGAGGGGCTGCGCGCCGCCCGGGGGCGTTTCCCCGATGCCATCCTCCTCGACTTCCAGACTTCCCACGATGACGCCCACGCCAGCATCAAGATCATCAGCCACGACGATGCTCTTAAGAATATCCCCCTCTTTGTCCTGGCCCCTCAAGCGGTCAAGGACAGAGTGGATCCCCGGACCTCCGACCCCGATAATTTCATCGTCAAGCCGGTCCTCTACCCCCTGCTGCTGGACGCCCTTGAGAAGGCGTTGAAGCTTAAAAAGAAGGGAGACTCATTCCCCTGACGCGCCGGCCGCCTCTCATCCTCCGCTCAGGACGGCCTGGGCTTTTTCGATGTCGGAGACGTCGAGGATCATCGAGATGGTATTCCCTTTCCGGCTCAAGGTCCCATAGGCATAATCGATATTGATCCCGCGGTTCCCGAGTTTGGTCGTCAGTTCGGCAAGATCGCCCGGGCGGTTTTCCAGATCCACCTTGAGCACATCCCGCAGCTCCGTCGTGTAGTTCAGTTTGTTGAGGATCTTCATCGCCTTGCTGACGTTCTTGACGTAGAGCTTGGCCGTGTCCTGGAAGACGCCGATCGCTTCGATGTTGATGTCGTTTTCGGCGAGATGGCCGCACAGCTCACCCAGAGTGGACGGCCGGTTTTCCAGGACGACGAAGATTTCGGTGATGCGTTCCATGATTCCCCCTTCTATTTGGATTTCTCAGTGCTTTCCCGAAACGTTTCCAGATATTGAGACCGGAAATAGGCTTCGGCCGCGGACGCTTCTTTATGCGACAAGTCCTGCTGTTTGAAGGACATTTCTCCTTGAAAATCGGCGATCGAGGCGTAACCGTGCTCCTCCATCCAGGCCTCCAGTCCCTGAATCAAGGTCCCCAGCTTCCCAATCCCCTCCCGGAGGAAGAGCGAGGCGACCTGGACCGCCGCGGCTCCGGCCAGGATGAGCTTGACGACATCTTCAGAGCGCCGGACTCCCCCCGAGGAGGCAATATCGCAGTTTAGCCGGCCGGCACACAATCCGACCCAGCGCAGGCTCAAATGAAAATCGCCCCGGCCGATCGCGCTCCGGGTGTTCATCCGTTTGACGTCGATATCCGGCTGCATGAACCAGTTGAACAAGACCAGCGCCCGGCTCCCGGCCTCAACCAGTCTCTGTCCCAGGTGCGGAATGGAGGTGAGATAAGGCGAGAGCTTGACCGAGACGGGAATGGACACCGCGGCGGCCACCTCCTTGACGATCTCGAAGTGGAGCCGCTCATACTCAAGGCCGGCTGTCTTGGGGTCAAGAGGAAGGAAAAAGATGTTGAGCTCGACAGCGTCGGCCCCGGCGTTCTCGAACTGCCGGGCGAACCTCGGCCAGAGGCGCGCCGTCCGGCAGTTGATGCTGGCGATCACCGGGATTTCCGTTCCGGCCTTGGCCTTTTCGATCAACCGGCTCAGATCATCCGTCGTGTATTCGAGAAGGCCCCCTTTCTCCAGGTAATCCCTGGCCTCGGGAAAAGTCCAGGCGCCTTGGTCAGCCGCCTCCAGTTCTTTCGAGAACTGCTCCTCGAAAAAGGACTTGAGAACGACGGCTCCGGCGCCCGCCTCCTGACAGCGGACGACGCCTTCCACTGTGCGGGTCAGCCCGCAGGAGCCGACAACGATCGGATTTCTAAGCTTCAATCCCAGGTAGGTTGTGGCCAGGTCAACCATGGCGCTCTCCTTTGATCACGAATGTTGACGTTCAATCGAATATCTTTCCCGGATTGAGAATGCCGTGGGGGTCGAAGAGCCGCTTGATCCCCTTCATCAGCTCGAGCTGGACATCATCCAGGGCCAGGGAGAGGAACGGCTTTTTGACCAACCCGATGCCGTGTTCCCCCGAGATGACGCCGCCCCTTTCTCCGGCGTCGGCATAGATGTCCCGGCGGACTTTGTCCACCTTGTCCCGCCAGCCCTCTTCCGGAACGGGGACCATCCGGCCGTCCTCATACCGGGCCTTCATAATGTGAGTATGGACGTTTCCGTCGGCCGCATGGCCGAAGGTCGGCAGCCAGATGCCGTGCTCCCGGGCGATCTCGCGGACGCGCCGGACATGCCCGGGAATCTCGGCCCGGGGAATCGAGATATCCAGGATCTCGATCGTCTCGGACTTGATGGCCTCGTAGATCTTGCTCCGGATGTCGAGGACGAGATCCTGTTTCTTGGGCGTATCGGCGATGAAGACGTCCCCGGCCCCCTTTTCGAGGCAAACCTCGGCGACCTCCTGGCTGAGCCGGTCCATCTCTTCCTCGCTCGACGCTTCGAGAATGACGAGCAGCGAAGTCCGCCCGGACTGCGCCGGCCAGCGCTTGCGGAGGAAATCCTCGGTGACGCGGATGACCTCCTGTTCGATGAATTCGACGGCCAGAGGCATGATCTTCCGGCCCATCAACAGGGGCACTGTCTCGACGGCGCCGTCGACGTCGTCGAAGGGAATGACCAGCGACCGCGTCAGGGGCGCGGCCGGAAGAAGCTGGATGACGGCCCCGGTGATGATCCCCAGCGTCCCTTCCGATCCGATCAAAAGATGAAGGAGGCTGTAGCCGGTGCTGCTCTTGACGATCTTCCCTCCCAGGCGGATGACCTCACCGCGCGGCAGGACGACCTCCAGGCCGCGGACATAGTTGCGGATAACCCCGTACTTGACGGCCCGGCTGCCGCCGGCGTTGGTGGCGATGAGCCCGCCCATCATGGCGCTTTCGTCCCCGGGATGAGGCGGAAACGAGAGCCCGGTCTCCTCGACGGCCCGGATGAACTCGCCCAGTGTCACCCCCGGCTCGACGACCGCCATCTGATTGTCGCGGTCGATCTCGACGATCCGGTTCATTTTTTCGAGCGAAAGAACGATCCCGCCGTGAGCCGGCACGCAGCCGCCGCACAGGCCGGTGGCTCCCCCGCGCGGGGTCACGGGTAGACGCGCCTCGTCGGCCAGCCGCAGGAGGGCCGCCACCTCCTCGGTGCGCCGCGGTTTGACAACGGCATCGGGATAGCGCCGGATGTCCCGGAGCGAGAATTCGTCGTGGCTGTAATCCTCTATCTCCTCCCGGTCGGAAAGAACGTTTTCCGGGCCGACAACGGCGGCCAGCCGCCTCATGATGTCAGCGGTCAATTTCTCATCCATCACGATTTGACACGCTCGATTTTCTTCTCTCCACCTTACCATCGGCTAAAAATGGGTGGCACGGCGTTTTTTTCTTTCTCCTCATTCGATGATGATGTGCGGGATGCCGGCGTCATTCAACAGGCGGTTCAGCCGCGGGACGTCGGTGTCCACGATCTCCTTGAGCTTGGCGATCTCGGGATCGGCCTTATCCATCAGTTCCTTGAACAGAGCACGGGACTGGTCGGTCGGCCGGGCGTCGGCCGCGGCCACAACCGAGGCCAGGGCGGCGATCTTGTTGTCGAGCCGGATCGGATAGTTAAGCGGATCCTGGCCGCTCTTGGACTTGGCCTGAATGAGGATATCCTCGATACCGGTCAACTTTTTCCGGATCTCTTCGCCCGCTTCGACGGCGGCGCGGCTTTCCGGACGCTCCTGGATGTCCTGGAGGACCGTCCCGACTTTGGACCGGATCCGCCGAAGCGTGTTGACCGCGGTGTTGACCCCGCTGAGGGCGTCGCGGATCTCGATCAGAAAATCGAACTGCTCCCGGAGGTCCTGGGGCGAAGCCTCGATCCGGGGATCGATCTTCCACTCCCATTCGCGGATCTGCGTCTCCTCGCCGACCGTCAACTTGGCCTGGTAGATGCCCGGGACAGCGATCGGGCCGGACGTCGATCCCCCCCAGAGGACCGCGCCGGGAACCCGCTCCGCGTCGGGATAGCGCATATTCCAGACGAAGCGGTTCATCCCGGCTTCGGCCGGCAGGCGCCGGCTCTGCGCGCCCCGCGACATCCGTCCGGACTCATCCTCCCGCCCCTCATCCGCCTCGGCCCGGCTGGAGAACGTCTTGATCAAGGCCCCGTTGGAGTCCATGATCTCGAGGACTATGTCCTGTTCCGGCTTTTCCTTGAAATAATAATAGATGACCGTTCCCGCCGGCGGGTTCCGGCCGGCGCTCGGATCCGGGTAGCTCCCGGCGTGTCGCCGGTAGGCGTCGCGCGGCTTGAAAAGGTAGACGCCCGCCGTCGCGACCTTCTCGTCGAGTTGATGGAGCGGGCAGAGATCATCCAGGATCCAGAAGGAGCGGCCGTGGGTGGCGACGACCAGGTCGTCGTCTTTGACGACCAGGTCGTGGATGGGCACGACGGGCAGGTTGAGCTGGAGCGACTGCCAGGTCGCTCCGTCGTTGAACGAGACGAACACACCCGTCTCCGTCCCCGCGTAAAGAAGCCCCTTGCGCTTGGGATCTTCCCTGACGGCCCGCACGAAAGTATTCCGGGGAAGGCCGGCGCCGATCGGCCTCCACGTCCGGCCGAAATCCTCGGTCTTGTAGATAAAGGGCCGGAAGTCGTCGAGCTCGTGCCGGTCGACGGCCAGATAGGCGGCCGCCGGGTCGAAGGTCGAAAGTTCGATCATGCTGATGAGGCTCCACCTGGGAAGCTCGCGGGGGGTGACGTTCTCCCACGTCCGGCCGCCGTCACGGGTCAGATGGACGAGCCCGTCGTCCGTTCCCGCCCAGAGGATATCCGGATCCTGGAAGGATTCGGCGAGGGCGAAAATGGTGCAATAATACTCGACGCTTGTGTTGTCCTGGGTGATCGGTCCGCCGGAGGATCGTTGTCTGTCCTTGTCGTTGGTGCTCAGGTCGGGACTGATAACCTCCCAGCTCTGTCCCTCGTTCGTGGTCTTGAACAGCATCTGGGCGGCGTGGTAAAGGACGTCGGGGTTATGTCGCGAGACGACGATCGGGGCCGTCCACTGGTAGCGGTATCTCAGAACGTCCGCCCCGGCTCCCATCGGGTTCTCCGGCCAGGCCGTGATGATCCTCTGCTGCCGCGTCCGGGCATCCCAGCGGGTGATGAGGCCTCCGTAGCTGCCCGCATAAACGATGTCCGGGTTGCCGGGCCGGGGGACGACGAATCCGCTCTCCCCTCCGCCCACGGCGTGCCAGTCGGACGACGTGATCGCGGCGCCGTCGGTGCGGCTGGCGATGCGCAGCGTGGAGTTGTCCTGCTGGGCTCCGTAGACCCAGTAGGGAAAGCGGTCGTCCACGGCGACATGGTAGAGTTGAGCAGTCGGCTGTTTGTCCTGGGCCGTCCAGGAAAGACCGCCGTTTTCGGTCACGTTGGCGCCGCCGTCGTTGGAGTTGATCATCCGGCGCGGGTTCCCGGGATCGATCCAAAGGTCATGATTGTCCCCGTGCGGCACCCGGACGGCGGAGTAGGTCTTGCCGCCGTCTGTCGAGCGGTAGAAACCGGTGTTGAGGACATAGACGGTCTCGCTATCCTGGGGATCGGCATAGATCCGGCTGTAGTACCAGGCCCGCTGGCGGAGGCGGCGCTCCTCGTTGACCTTCTCCCAGGTTTCTCCCCCGTCGTCCGAACGGAAGACGCCTCCGTCCTCGGCTTCGACGATCGCCCAAACGCGCTCGGGCCGGGCGGGACAGACCGTGACGCCGATCTTTCCCAGAATTCCTTGAGGGAGGCCTTTGTTTCGCGAGATCTCGGTCCAGGTGTCCCCTCCATCGACGGACTTGAACAGCCCGCTCCCCGGGCCGCCGCTGGTCAAGCTGTAGGGAGTCCGTCCGGCCTCCCATAAAGCCGCGTAGAGCACCCGCGGGTTGGAGGGATCCATGGCCAGGTCGATGGCCCCGGTGGCCTTGTTCCGGAAAAGAATCTTTTCCCAGGCTTGGCCGCCGTCTTTGGTGCGGAATATTCCCCGGTCCATGTTCGGCCCGTAAACATGGCCGAGGGCGGCGACATAAACCAGGCCCGGATCCCGGGGATGGATGCGGACGCGGGAGATCTGCCGGGTATCGGCCAGCCCGACCTGCTTCCAGGTCTTGCCGGCGTCCATGGATTTATAGACCCCGTCGCCGTGAGAGACGTCGCCCCGGATAGGGGCTTCTCCCATCCCCACGTAGATGACGTTCGGGTCAAGTTCGGAGACGGCGATGGCCCCGACCGAGCCCGTTTTGAAAAAACCGTCCGAAACGCACGTCCAGCTGAGGCCTCCATCCTCGGTCTTCCAAACCCCTCCGCCCGTGGCGCCGAAATAATAGGTGTGGGACCGGTCCGGCAGGCCGGCCACGGCCGTCACCCGGCCGCCCCGGAAAGGACCGATCAAGCGCCACTCCATGGCTGAATAGAGGCTCGAGTCGTAAGAAAGAGGCCGGCTGCGCTCGCGCTGGGCCGGAGCGCTCCAAGCGCTGAGAGAGAGAATGAGGCCGCCGCCGATCAGCAGGGTCGCGACTTTTGAAAGTGACCTGGAAGTAACCATTGATCGGACTCCTTTTTCAATGGCTTTATAATTCAACCTGGAATTCATGTCAACCGGAGCTGGCGCGGGAAGGAGATGATGATCTGGGGACGGCCGGCGAATTCCTCCGCAAGGCCGGTCAGCCGCACTTCCTTTCCGGCCAAGGATCCGGCCCCCGGGAACAAGGAAACCCGATCGCGGGGGATCAAGGCCTCGAAATCAGAATCGGCCGCGCGGAGGACGAGAAACGACCCTCTTCCCAGCGCCTCGGCGCAGAGAAAACGGACCACGACGATTTCGCCGAAATGATCCCGGACTTCGGAAACCGGGATCTCCCCGGGTTCATCCGTCCTCCAGAAACCGAGACGCTCCTTCCTGGCCGCGGCGCCGGCCGCCCGGAAACGCTTCTGGAAGTCCTTGCGGAACGGGTATTTCAGGAAAGGCGCGGCGAATCCCCGGCGGATGATCAACTCATTGAAAAGCCCACCCCGGGCGTCCCACACATAGGCCAGGACGCGGCCGTGCTCATCCAGCGGATCGAAGTCATAGCTGAGCCGGACGGCCCGGCGGTAAAGATGATGGAAGACGAACCTTCGGGATAAAAATGCGCGCCAGGCCACTTCCTCTCTCCCGTCCTCCATTTCCGGCGCGTCGACGCCGATGAGCCGGACCCGGCGCTCGATGCCGTCGGAGAACCTGACCGTGACCGTATCTCCGTCAGCCACCCGGACGACGGTGCCGGATTCAGGAAAGGGACTTTGCCGGACCGGCCCGGTCCCGGGAAGAAGGCCGAGGGACAGAACGGCCACGAAAAAGAAAAATCTCTTCATGGATTGTGAGGAGGAGCATTCTCCGGCACGGCTTGTGAAAAGCGCGGTTCAAGAATGTTCAATCAGCTTTTTAGCGGCGCGGACGATGTGGGAGGAACTGATCCCGAACGCGTCCAGGAGCTCGGCGGGCTTGCCCGAACGGGGAAGATCCCGGACGCAGAGATGGCGGATCCGGGCGCTCCCGGCCAGAGCCGCGGCGACCGCTTCGCCCAATCCACCGGCGGGAAAATGGTCCTCGACGACGACCGCCCGGCCGCCGGTTTCGGCGACCTCCCGGAGGATCGTCGCCCGGTCCAGGGGCTGGACCGAATAGGCGTCGATGATCCTCAGGCCGATCTTCTCCTTTTGCAGCTCCGCCCAGGCTTTCAGGGCTTCGAATACGGTGATCCCGGCGGCGATGACCGTGACCGCGTCTCCCTCATCCCGGCGAAGGATCTTCGAGCCCCCCACCGGAAATTTCTCCCCGCGGGAATACAGAAGCGGCGTCGCCGGCCGGGTTGTCCGGATATAGACGAGCCCCCGGTGCCGGGCGGCCGCTTGGACACAGGCCTCGGCCGAAAAGGCGTCGCTCGGATAAAGGACGACGCATCCGGGGATCGGCCGGAAGATCGCCAGGTCCTCGAGCCCCATCTGCGAGGGTCCGTCCTCGCCGATGCTCACACCCACATGAGAGCCGCACAGTTTGAGGTTGGCAAAAGAGTAAGCGGCCATCCGGACCTGATCGTGGGCGCGGCTGAGAAAGGCCGCGAAAGTGGCGATGAAGGGGATGAATCCCTTGGCCGACATTCCCATCCCCATCCCGACCATGTTTTGTTCGGCGATGAACGATTGGAAGGATCTCTCCGGAAAGGAATCGAAGAACTTGTCGGCGTAAGTGGAATTCTTGACATCGCCGTCGAGCGCGACCACCCAGCCGTTGACACGGGCGAGGCTTTGGAGGCCGATCCCATAGGCCAGTCGTGTGGCCGTCTTGTCGGCATAGGCCGTTTTTTCGAAAGAGAAGGACTTGACCCAGCGCGGCCGCCGGGCCTTTCGGGGTGGACGGACGAACGTCTTGGAATCGATGCAAGGGGCGGGGCCGATCTCCTGAAGGGCTTTATCGAGGTCCTTTTCCTGGAGCGGCTTCCCGTGCCAGCCGTTCCTGTCCTCGAGGGACGAGACTCCTTT